>JAIRXV010000272.1 GCA_031268115.1 Bifidobacteriaceae bacterium | reverse complement strand
GGCGTCAGCAAGTCGATCACCTTGATGCCGGTTTCGAACATCTGCGTGCGCGCTTCCAGCTCATCGAATGCCGGCGGATCGCGGTGGATGCCCCAACGTTCGGTGATCTTGAGCTTCTCCCCTGGCTTCAAATTGAGGCATTCGCCAGTCACGTTGAACACGTGCCCCTTTGTGATGTCCCCCACGGGTACCGAGATCGGCCCTCCCGTATCTACCACCGGCGCGCCGCGCACCAACCCATCTGTCGGTTTCAGGGCGATGGTCCTGACCAGGTTGTCCCCCAGGTGCTGCTCCACCTCCAAAGTGATGGTCACCTTGCCTTCGCCCTCACCCTGGCCGGTGTTATCGACTTCGACTCTAAGAGCGTTGTAGATTTCCGGGATCGCATCGCCGGCGAACTCGACGTCCACCACCGGTCCGATGACGCGCGCCACCCGTCCGGTCCCTGGCGTCTTGCCGTTCGCCGCCGGTGTGTCGAGGCTGGTAGTGGTCATGATGTTCCTTTCTTGGTGGACGATGCCGGCCCGCGCCTACTCCCTCGGCCCGGCCAGGGCGTCGGCTCCGGAGACGATCTCTGAGATCTCTTGGGTGATTTCGGCTTGGCGCGCCTGGTTGGCCAAACGGGTGTACGTGCGAATTAGGTCCTCGGCGTTTTCTGTGGCCGTGTGCATGGCCCGTTGACGCGCCGCCAACTCGCTGGCCGCGGTCTGTAGCAGGCAGTCCCAGAGGCGGGCGCGGATGTAGCGGGGCAGCAGGGCGTCCAGCACGCGGTGGGCATTCGGCTCGAATTCGTACAGCGGGAACAGTTCGTGGGATTCGACCACGCCTTCCACGACCTCAAGCGGCAGCATGCGGATCACGCGCGGCGTTTGGGAGACCATCGAACGGAAATGGGTGTAGACCACGTGGATCTCGCCTACGCCGTTCTCGCCGGCGGGGGCCAAGAACCGGTCCAGCATCGTCTTGGCGAGTTCGCCGGCGAGCTCTGGCGTCGGTTCATCCGATTGGCCCTGCCACGTCTCAGCCATCGCGGCACCCCGGAAGTCGAAATAGCCGATGCCCCGGCGCCCAACCACGCAAAGGTCGATGGTCTTACCCTCGGCCCGAAGCGTGGCCATAAGGCGTTCCGCCTCGCGCAGCACCGAAGCGTTGTAAGCACCGGCCATGCCGCGGTCCGCGGTCAGCACGAGCACCGCCACCCCATCGGTATCGTGCCTCTCCGACAGCAGCGGGTGTTGGACAGACGCCCCGACGTGGGTCGCAACCGCAGAAACGGCCCGGGTCAACGCGCTCGTGTAGGGCTCGGACGCGTGGGCCGCTTGACGCGCCTTGCCGATGCGGGACGCCGCGATCAGCTCCATCGCCCGGAAGATCTTCTTCAGGGAGGACGTGGAGTTGATGCGGGCGCGGTAGACGCGCTGGGTACCCGCCACGCTCAGCCTCGCTTCTGCACGACGATCTGTTCCTGCTCAACGTCCGGGACGCCATCGTCCACCTCACCCGCAGTCGCGGCTATGCCAATGGAGGCCTTGAACTCGGCGGTGAAACGCTCTATCGCGCTGGCCAAATCGCTTTCCGTGGCCGGCGTCAAATCGCCGGTTTCGCCGATGACGGTCAGTATGTCCGTGTGGCGCTCCACGTAATCGAGGAGATCGGCCTCGTAACGCGACACCTGGTCGAGGGGAATCCGGTCGAGGTGGCCCTTGGACCCAGCCCAAATGGACACAACCTGCTTGGGCACCGAATAGGGCCGGTACTGGGGTTGCTTGAGGAGTTCCATCAGCCGGGCCCCCCGCGTCAACTGCTGACGGGAGGCGGCATCCAAATCCGAGGCGAACATGGCGAAAGCCTCCAGCGAACGGTATTGCGCCAAGTCGATCTTTAGGGTCCCGGAAACTTTCTTCATCGCCTTGATCTGCGCCGACCCGCCCACGCGAGACACCGAAATGCCCACGTCCACGGCCGGGCGCTGATTGGCGTTGAACAGATCGGACTGGAGGAATATCTGCCCATCCGTGATAGAAATGACGTTTGTGGGGATATACGCCGAAACGTCGTTCGCTTTGGTTTCAATGATCGGCAAACCCGTCATCGAACCACCGCCCAATTCCTGCGACAGCTTGGCGCAACGCTCCAGCAGCCGCGAATGAAGGTAAAAGACATCGCCGGGATAGGCCTCGCGGCCGGGCGGGCGGCGCAGCAGCAGCGAGACCGCGCGGTAGGCCTCGGCTTGTTTGGATAGATCGTCGAACACGATCAGGACGTGTTTTCCTTGGTACATCCAATGCTGGCCGATGGCGGAACCCGTGTAGGGCGCGAGGTATTTGAATCCCGCCGGATCCGATGCCGGAGCGGCCACGATGGTGGTGTATTCCAGCGCTCCGGCGTCTGCCAACGCGGCCCGCACGGCGGCGATGGTGGAGCCCTTTTGGCCGATGGCCACATAGATGCAGCGGACTTGGAGTTTCGGATCGCCCGAATCCCAGTTGGCCTTCTGGTTGATGATCGTGTCCGTGGCTATGGCCGTTTTTCCGGTGCCGCGGTCCCCGATGATGAGTTCGCGCTGGCCGCGTCCGATTGGAATCATCGCATCGACGGCCTTGAGGCCGGTTTGCAGCGGTTCGTGGACCGATTGACGCTGCATCACCGTAGGCGCCTGAAGTTCGAGCGCGCGTCGGGTTTCGGAGGGGATTTCACCCAGGCCATCTAGCGCTTTGCCCAGTGGATCGACCACGCGCCCGAGGTAGCCATCGCCCACCGGCACGGACAGGACTTCGCCCGTGCGGTGAACCTCTTGGCCCTCTTCGATCCCCGCGAACTCACCGAGCACCACCACACCGATCTCGCGCACGTCGAGGTTCTGGGCGATCCCGAGCGTGCCATCGGCGAACGTCAGCAGCTCGTTCGCCATGACCCCGGGTAGTCCTTCCACCTGGGCGATGCCGTCTCCTGCCAAGGTGACGCGCCCCACCTCTTCCACTTCAGCGCTCGGGACCTCGTAGTCAGCGACAAAGGCGTCGAGGGCTGAACGGATCGCCTCGGGGCGAATCGTCAAATCGGCCATGGTGTCTTCCGTGTCCTTTCGTTCAAGATGCGATGGCTCGTTTCAAAGAGACGAGCCGGGCAAGCACGGTGGCGTCCACCAGGTCGGAGCCGACGCCGATGCGCAGGCCACCCACAACCGTTGGGTCATAGGAGACGTCGAGCCTAATGGGATGTCCATAGGCGCTGGCCAGAAGCCCCGCCAGGCGGTCGGTTTGGGCGGTGGTCAGCGGCGCGGCGGCACTCACGGTGGCGACCATCCGGCCCCGCCGCGAGGCCGATGCCGCCTCAAGCAGCAGAAGCGAGGCCTGAAGGGAACGTCCCCGCGGGGAGCGCACCACGCGCTCCACCAACATTTGCGCTATGGGGTCGAGCGTGCCTGCCCACAGGCGGCGGGCGAGCCCAACGCGAGCGGAGGCAGCGGCATCGGTGTCCGACAGCGCGATCCGCACGTCCCGCTCGCGCGCCAGGAAACGTTCCACTGCGAACAGCTGGTTCTCGAACGCCTCAAGTTGGCCTTCCGAGCCGATTGCGACCAGTGCCGCCTCGATGCCCAACTGTTCCAGTCCGTCCGCCAAGTCCCGGTCGTGGGACCAGCGGGCGGTGACCAGATCGGCCACGAAGGTCGTGGCGTCTGGGCTGTGACCGGCCATCATCGTGGAGACGAAGGTCCGTTTGGCAGTGGCCGGCCGGTTCGGGTTGGCGAGCGCCCGCAGCGCCGCGGGAGTCGCATCCAACGCATCCACCAGGGCAAACAGTTCGTCGGATCGCGCCCACGCGGCCGCCGATGGCGTCCCGCTCAGTTCGCGATCCAGAGCGGTTCGCGCCGTGGTCAAGGAGGCGAGCGATGCGCCGCGCATCAGGGCTTGCCACCCCCGGTGGGCGCTGCGGCCAGCTCATCGAGGAAGCGGTCCACGACTCGCGACGCGAGCGCTTCGTCCTTCAGGGCCTCGCCCACGATCCGTTCCGCGAGTTGTGTTGCCAACGTGCCGACATCGGCCCGCAACGCGATCTCCGCGGCCTTGGTGTCCGCCGCGATCTGCGCGTGGGCAGCGTCCAAGATGCGTTCGGCCTCGGCGGCGGCTTGCCGGCGAGCATCCGCCACGATTGCCTTGGCGTCCTCGCGGGCCTCGTCGCGGGCTTTGCCGGCTTCGGCCCGGGCCGCCTCCAGCTCGGTGGCGGAGCGGGACCGCTCCTCCGCGATCTGGGCCTCGGCTTCCTCGGCCCGGCGGATGCCGCCCTCGATCTTCTCCGCGCGTTCGTCCAACGTCCGCAGGTAGGTGGGAACCACGTACTTGGCGATAACGAACCCAATCGCGGCCAAGCACAACGCGGACAGGATCACCTCGTACAGCGGGGGGATGAACAGGAAGATCCCCTCGGGTTCGCCGGATGCGGTGATCATCACGTGAACAGGAAGCCCGCAACCAGGCCAATCAGGCCGAGGGCCTCGACCAGGGCCGCACCGATGAACATGTTGGCCCGCAGCAGGCCAGAGACCTCGGGCTGGCGGGCCGTCGCCTCTTGGGTCTTGGCGACCAGCAGACCAAGCCCGATGCCCGGGCCGATGGCGGCCAGGCCGTAGCCGATGGTGGCAAGGTTGCCACTGACCTCAGCAAGTGTGTTCACGAATCCGTCCTTTCGTTGATACCGGCGCGCGGCACGCGTCAGTGCTCCTCGCGAGCGAGGGAGATGTACACGGTGGTCAGCAAGGTGAAGATGTAGGCCTGGAGCGCGGCAACGAAAATCTCGAAGCCCGTGAACGCCAGGGCAGCGGCGAACGAGACCACGGAGACCGCCTTGATGACGCCCGCGGCCTGGATCAGCAGGTAGTTGGTCATTGAGAAGAACGCCACGAGCAAGAAATGGCCCGAGATCATGTTGGCCATGAGACGCAGCGTCAACGTCACCGGGCGCAAGATGAAGGTTGAGAGCAGCTCGATGGGGGTCAGGAGGAGGTAGATGATCTTGGGCGCGCCCGCCGGGAACAAGGCGCTCTTGAAATAACGCCCCGCGCCGTGCGCTTTGATTCCCGCTCCGACGAACGCCACGAACGCCACGGCGGCAAGCAGCAGAGGCATCGCGACCAGCGATGTCGAAGCCACGTTGAGCAGCGGCACAACCCCGGTGATGTTCATCGCCAGGACCGAGAAAAAGATCGTGGCCAGCAACGGCAGGTAGCGCCGTCCGGCCTGCGGCCCCAAGACCTCCACGGCGATGGACTTGTGGACGAAGCCGACGGCCATCTCGAAGACGCTGCCACCGCGCCCGGGTACCACCCGCAGCGCCTTCGTGCCGAGCCACAGGACGACGATCAGCAACACTGTGGCGACGATCCGGACCAATGAGAGCCGGTTGAGTTCGAAGAAGTTCGACCCGGCGAACGCGAATGGCGGCGGGAAGAAGTCTGCCAGGGACGGTGCTTCGAAACCGCCCTCTTCAGCGGCCTCGCCGGTGCTGAAGAGCACCGCGGCATGGAAAAGCACGAGCCAGACTCCTTGCGGGTGCCAGGGAGGCCCACCGGGCGTGGGTCCGCGGGCCAGTAATCGGTTCGGGGTTCAGCGAGGAACTGCGTGAGTGTAGCAGAGGACCCCACCCACTCGCCTCCGGGACGAAAGCCAACAGCCCAGCCCTGTCCTTGCCCGTCGAGGTGGGGGTCGCTTCACGCCGCTAGCCAGCAGAGTGGCGGGGCAGCGCCTCTCGA
>JAIRXV010000240.1 GCA_031268115.1 Bifidobacteriaceae bacterium | reverse complement strand
GGGTCGGTGGATATTCGGCCGACGACTCGGTTGGTTGGGTAGGGCGAAGCCCGGACAAGCTGAATTGCGGCAGTGGGCCTTCGGGACGGTGGCTTTTCCACGGCCGTTCGGTCGTGGCCGGCCACGACCGGAAGTCGGCCGCAGACTGTGAAACCTGTCGGTTGTTGATTCACCGGGACCGTACCCGCCCTGGTGGTGGCGCCTGCGGCACGCGGCGGCGCAAGACAGTCAGCAATCCGGCATCACAGCGTGGAAGGCGGCGACGTCTTCGCTGGTAATGTGCTCGTTCATTGTGAGCGTAGGGTACATCACCGAGCTTTGAGCAGCGGAGTGGCCGAGCCCTATTGCGTGCCCGAGTTCATGGAGAACCAGGAGGACGCCGGTGTCGGCATTCGTGCGCTGAGTAGCCTCGAAGAATGATCGGTCGAGCAGTATTTCGGATCGGTTGATTCCGGAAGCGGTGTGCCTGGAGATTGCGAGTCCGATGGCCTCGCTGCCCGCTTCTCCGGACGCGCGTAAGAGCCGTTCAGTTGACACGAACTCGAGTTTGATGTGTATAGGCACGTATTCAGCCCCGGTGGTCTGGGTAATCGTCATTCCGGTCATTTCGGACGCCAGGCTCACCGCCTTTCGTACCGCGCGAGCGCCGCCTGGCGGAACCTCGCCCACAAGCTCCCATGAAGCGGCACCGCAGATGAGCTTGTCCCCGTCCCCGCTCATGTTGCCCGAGTATTCGTAGCCTTTAGGGAGTCCGTTGGCCTGTATCGTTACTCCTTCTGCGGTAGGTACATGGAGCCTATTTGGGTTGGTGAAGTTGTGGATTGCTTGCAGCACAACCAAGGAAAGCGCCAGCACTGCGGCGATGCTAAAGACTCGTGAGGCCGCGCTGCGGCGTCTCCTGTTGGTTGGTCCGGTCCAGACCGCCGGGGGACTGGACGGCAGATTCGGCAAGTAGGAGGATGTGTCTCGATAGGGCGCCGCGGTGTCCCCGAAAGTGCCGGTGTCTACGTAAGTTGGATTCGCTGGGTGCCCCCAGGGCGGGGCCTGACTCGATGTCGCATCCCGTTGGTGTCCGGTGGTCTGCCACGCTGCGGGTTTGACCTGCCATGGATCGGTCCCGAGGGGGGCCTGCGGTCGGCCGCCGTTCGCAGACGGGCCAGGCTGGTGCTGGGGCGGAGAGAGTTCTGGGCGGCCCGGGCCTGTGGTGTTGCCCTCACCGGCGGAAGGGGGCGTCGGCGCACCCCAATCCCCGCGCGTTCCGCCACTGGTCCAGGGCTCACCGAAACCCTGCGGCGGTTTCATTATCACGGCGCCATTATGCCTCCCCGCGGGGTGGTCTCGCAGCCGAGGACCGGCGGTCCATCCCATCGAATTGCTTTGCGGCATAGGGAGGCGTACCGCGGGTCCAACATTGCCGGAAGGAGTTCGCCGCCCAATGGTGGGGCAAACTGGGGGACGTTCAGGCCCGGCGTGTGCCGCGTGCGCCGAACGGGGACCATCGAGCGTGGCGGTCGGTACAGCGCCATTGCTGACGGGACAAACGGCTGAAACAAGTGTGCGATGCTGCGGACGCCCATACCCTACCGGCACCGGTGCGGCCTAATGTTGCCGCCGATCAGCAGCGTCATCATCGAAACTGCGACGAGTGTCCTGTTCTCTCAGCGATCGACGACCAGAGCGCTGACATCGCCGGCTAAAAGGGTGGCGGCACTTCGCAGGGGTCGCGCAAAATGGTCTGGGCCGTCGGCGGAGCCCGTTGGCAAAGAACTCGGCGAAGCGCCTCGCAATGGGACAAGTGCGTCCCAGAAGAGTCGGTCCGATCACTACCAAAGCTACTCCCGCCCAAGAGCCCATACGGTGGCGTATCAGCTCATGCGAGCTGCCGCGCTTCACCTATTCCGGGCTTCGCCCTCACCGGCTGGCCCGACCAACGGACGGCAATTCGCCATCGCCGGAGGGGCTGTGTTGCGACAGCGCACAAGTCGTGGCGCCCACGACACCCACGCGACGATTGTCCGCGACGACCGCAGAAAGACCTTCCACCCTGGCGCAACGGAGTGCGGCGCTGGACAGGTGTCTACGGGGTGAACTCGTCGTAGACCTCACGGGAACCGTGGGCAATGAAGATGACCGCCCGATACGCCAGCACGTGTGGGTGCCCGAGGCGCTCAACCCGGTGCGCGGGAGAGATGGCGCCATCAGGGGCCGGCGAGTTCGGCAACAGGGTTGTCAATCTCGGCTTCGCGGGTGCGAGTGAGAGCCGGTGCCGGCGAGGTCAGGTGCGGGCCGGCATCGGCCCCAGGGATGTGGCGTAGGACCGGCCGCTGTTGCCCCAACGCGGCTGTGGGCGTCCGGGCCGCGAGCCCTAGGTGTGGCCGATCGGGCCGGGCCGCCGACGAACGCCACCCGTTGGGCGCATGCGGAAACAGCTATGGCAAAGGCAGAGCCCCGAAACCCGCCCGCCTGCGATAGCCGGGACCGAAACCGCGCTGGCACTTTCGAGGACGATGACGGCCCAAACGGCCCCGGCAGCCGTTCCCCTCTGCGATCAGCGGCCAACCAGACTGGGGGTCGAGGCAAGGTGGCACGGTTGTGGCGCTGAAAATGGAAGCCGTGATGTATGGAATCGTTGGCTGCGGATCGTTCAGTGGGTGTGGGCGGTCCGCAGTCGAGACGCACGCTGCGCGACGTGTGCCGGGGTTGCTTTGACAGCAAAGCGCCGCGTGTTGACCTGACCACACTGGCCGCGACCGCCGTTGACTCGCTGTGTGGGCCTGCTCGATTGGCCCGGTCTTGTGAGCTCACAACGGCCGCGACCACCGTTGACTTGCGGGATGGCGGTGCGCCGAGAGTAGGTACCAACTCGAACCGCGATGGGGGTCGGGACTGGCTTGGACTTGGGTTGTGGCGGTGGGGCCGCCATCGTCCAGAGGGATCGTAGCCGTAAACCCCGACATATCCGTGGTTTACGCCACAAAGCGATCCGTTGGGCAGGCGCCGGCGCGCCGGGCCGCGGAGGCGGCGCTCAGGGAGAGTGAAACCGTACGGTGCCCAAGTACAGCGAATGCCAGCGTGACATGGCGCGAACGTTGGTCGCCAACGTCATCGCCGCCGCGCCCCTGAAGGCCGTGTACCGGCGGCGGGGGTCCCTAAGACCTGGAAGGGACGGTCTTAGGCGGCAAACTCGGGAGTATCGGACCTGTCCTGGCCGCACACGCTATCGGGGCGCTCATATATCCAGGCTGACCAGCGGCTACGCGGCGTGCAAGGCAGTGGCAGCACGCTTCAGACCGACCCCCGGGGAGGAAAACGAGGTTGGCGGAGTCCGGCATCGTAGGAGCTGAGTCACTTGCCTTGCTTCGTGTCTGGGTGATCGCGTAAGCTACTAGTCCGCGACGCGGGGTGGAGCAGTTCGGTAGCTCGCCGGGCTCATAACCCGGAGGTCGGAGGTTCAAATCCTCCCCCCGCTACTATAATCGCAGGTCAGAGGCCCGGAGGAATCCGGGCCTCTGGTGTTTCTGGGCGCAGGTGTCCATTTACTGTCCACTTTGGGTCCCATCTTGGACCGCCTGCGAGCCGGATATCAGCAGTTCTGGCGGTGGCCACAGCCGTCATGCTTCGCTTCTCCGTGGCCGGGCCGGCGAGCCACCGCGGTCTGCGGCCCGGAGAGCGTCCCCCTGGGCCCCGCTGGTTGACGAGCGGGGCTCCGCGAGAAGCGACTCTGAAGCGGAGGGCGCTGGCGGCGTCTTCGGGATCCACCGCTCCGCCAGTATGCCCAGGCCGACGCAGACTAGGGCGGCGACGGCCTCGGCGACGTGGTAACCGACCAGGAATGACGATTGCGCCCGCTGAACGGCAGCTGCGGTGACGCCCGGCGCGTCGACCACTTCGCCGATCCCCGTGGCAGTGCCTCCGTAGGCCGCTCGGAACACCACGGTGGCGAGTGAGCCAAGCAGGGCGATCCCCAGAGCGTTGCCGACCTCGTTATTGGTTTCCGCGATGGCGCCTGCCGCGCCGGCGCGCGATTCGGGGACCGCCCCCACCGCGGTGTCGGCGACCAGACTGAACGAAATGCCGAAGCCCACCCCCGACACCATTGTGGATACGACGTAGAAGGCTGCGCCCGTCTGGCGGCCGGTCAACAGCAGCAACAGCAGACCGGACGCCATTGAGAAGTGGCACAGGATCAACGCCCTCCGCGCGCCAATGAACTCGACAAGACGCGGGCTCAAGACACAAGACGCCGTCAGCGCCACCGCGCCCGGAACGGCGAAGAGCGAGGAGTTCAGGACGGACAGCCCCAAAACGGATTGAAGATAGGTCATGCTCAGGAACGCGGTCGCGGACCAGACGAACAGGGAGAGCAGTCCGGTCAGGATGGCGACGGCGAAGACGCGCTCCTTGAACAGCGACGTGTCAAGCAGCGGCGAGGCAAGTCGCCTCTGCCGAAGGACAAACACCGCGAGCACGCTCAGGCCGAACACCGTCAGCGGGCCGTTGACCCAGGTGACGCCATATGTGGCCGCTTGTTTGACGCCGAAAATGGAGGCGGCGAGCCCCAAAGCCGACAACGCCACACTCGGCAAGTCGATCTTCCCGGCGCGGTTCCCGCGTGTCTCTTTCAGCAGAGCTGGCGCCAAGCACAGGAAGGCGGCGACAACGGGGATGTTGACCAGGAACGCCGAACCCCACCAGAAGCGGCTCAACAGGAACCCCCCAAGTATTGGGCCGATCACGAAGCCGCCCGCGAACGTGGCCGCGAATATGCCAATGGCCCTGGCGCGCGCCGCTGGGTCTTCGAACAGCTCGCTGATGACGGCCAGGCACGACGGCAGCAGGGTGGCGCCTCCCAGGCCCATAAGGCCGCGCGACGCTATCAGGAGCGTCGGCGTGACGGCGAACGCCGCGCACAGCGACCCTATGCCGAACACGACCGCTCCGACCATCAGCAGCCGCTTGCGGCCGAACCTGTCGCCCAGGTTCCCGAACGTGATCAGCAGCGAACCCACTACGAAACCGTAGATGTCAAGAATCCACAGGCTCTGGTCAGAGGTCGGGTTGATTCCCTCCCCGATGCTCGGCATGGCCAGGAACAGGATCGATCCGTCCATGGCGACAACCAGGACCGGCCCCAGCGTGGCGATCAGGCCCCACCAAGCCCTCTGCGGCGCCCGTGGCCATGGGGCGCGAACGTGTGCCTTATCGTTTTTCATGCACCGAGCGTCGGCGCTGGCGGCGCAGGCCACAAGACCCCGGCCGTGTGTATCCAGGCGGTGGGTACCCACGGCAGGGTCACCTTGCGGCGCCGGGCGCGCCGCCGGCCCGGGTTAGCCTGATAGGCATGGCCATTGAGACCCTCGGCGCGTTCTTGAAAGCGTGTCGCGACAAGACAGACCCGGAGGCGGTCGGCTTGGACCCGGGCCGCGGACGTCGGCGCGTCCCGGGCCTGCGGCGCGAGGAGATCGCCAGATTGGCGGGCGTGAGCGTGGGCTACTACACCCGAATCGAGCAGGGTCAAACGGCTGCGGCCTCCGCGCAAGTGCTATACGCCCTCGCGTCAGTCATGCGGCTGACCGACACGGAGAAGGCGCACCTGTCCAACCTCGCGAGTTCGCCTCCCCGGCAGCGCCTGGTCCGCGAAGCCGCCGAGCGCCCTTACCCAAGGGTGGTGGCGCTGCTCGGGTCGTTGCGCGAGACCATCCCGGCTGTGGTGCTTGGCCGCAGGGGTGACATCCTGGCCTGGAACCACGCTGGGCACGAACTGTGCTTCCCGCACTACCCGTATGACGCTCCCGGCGACCCCGAACGCCGCCCGTCAGTTCCCTGGTCGTTCTTTCTTGACCCGCTTGTCCGCGACTTGTACGCCAATTGGGATGATCTGGCGCCGGTGCACGTCGCGTACCTCAGGCTGACCGCGGGCCGCTATCCCGGGGACGCGCGGCTCGCGGAACTCATCGGCGAACTGTCGATCAGAAGCTCCGAGTTCTCGACTCTTTGGGCCAGAGGCGAAGTCGCCGATTGCACGGTTGGCAACATGGTCCTGGCGCACCCCACGCTCGGCAGGTTGGACCTCGATTATCAGGTGTGGCTGCAGCCCGAGTCGCCGGACCACCGCCTCGAAATCTACACTCGAAACGACAACGCCACAGCCGACGCCTTAGCTCTTCTGCCCGACCCGTTACACCAGGTCAGGCCCCCGCGCCACCGCCCGGACAGCGACTGGACTCCAGGGCTCGCCTTGGGGAAACGCCCCGCTTCGATCACATTGCAATAGGCGCAGGTCCGGCCGGCTTTGGCGGCGCGAGGGTTTGGAGGTGTCTGTGGTCGGTCTGGCCCCCTCTGCTACCGCAGCCGCTGTGCTCGGCGAAGAACTCGGCATCGTGACCGAGAACACCGCCAAATGGCTGACCGACCACCGGCTGAAGGGCGCCGTGTTCCGGCCGAACCAACTCGTCATAGTGGACGAGGCGGCCCTCGCGGGCACCTTCACCCTGGACCAACTGGCTGGCTTGGCCGCCCAGGCGGGGGCGAAGATGCTGCTGGTGGGGGACTGGGCGCAACTCCAAGCCGTCGAAGCGGGCGGCGCGTTCAGCCTGCTAGCCGCCGACCGGGACGACGCCCCCGAACTGTTCGAAATCCACCGGTTCCGCCACGCTTGGGAGAAAGCCGCCTCGCTCAGCCTGCGCCTGCGCCTGCGCCTGTCCTGGCCCGACCGATCAACTGCGTGGGATGGCGTGGCGGCCATCCGATTGCTGACCAAAGGCCCGGCCATGTCATCGGCGTCGCGAGTCGCGAGGTCAGCGGGGCGGCTGGGACTAGAATCGTTCGAGTGAACTCCTGGACTGCGACCGGCCCGAATCTAGTGATCCACGGTGACAACGGCGAGGTTCTCCCATCCCTCCCGGGTGTGAATCATTTTGGTGTCGGTCCGGTGTTTGGGCTGGTTGCGAGGGTAGCCTGTGATAGGTACTATCTAAGGCTACGGGAGGGCTGGCTATGGCTGATCACAAGGACCGGACTGG
>JAIRXV010000204.1 GCA_031268115.1 Bifidobacteriaceae bacterium | reverse complement strand
CCGTTCCGGTCGAAATCAAGTCCTCAACGACATTCTCCCGATCTTTCCTCAAAGGAATCTCGAAATGGCACAGGCTTGACTCGGGCAGCTCGCCCGGCTTCCTCGTCTATGGCGGGCCTAAGGGAGAAGTGGGGGATGTGAGACTCGTAGCACTGTCAGTCCTGGCCCCGCTCATCGACTGAGCCCGCCTCCGGCGCCATCCGAGGGTGCCCTTGGGCGGGCATGCCGGTCTGCTAAACTTCTTGGCGCGGTTGTCCGAAATCCAATTTCCAACTTGACTGGTCGGTGGCTTTCGTCCCGAGGAGGCAGATATGTCCGAATTCCACACGGTTACTGGCGCACTGGGCCGGTGGACGGATCGCCGGTGCGTTGCCCTGGTGGGCGGAGTCGTTGTGGTGTTTGTCGCGGGAATTGTGGCTCCAACACATGCGGCCCTTCCGCCCGATAACGTGGATCCGTCTCGCGGATGCACGATCATAGGCACGAGCGCCGGCAATATCCTGAAGGGCACTGACGGCGATGATGTGATCTGCGGCGGAGGCGGCGGGGACACGATCTATGCCGGGGCCGGGAATGACGTGGTTTACGGTGACGCAGGTGGGGACACCATCCATGGCGGAGACGGCGATGATGTGATTTACGGGGGAGACGGTGGGGACGCCATCTATGGCGAAGGCGGGGACGACCGTGTGTTCGGCGGGGCGGGCGGGGATACTGTACGGGGCGGGGCAGGCGATGACATGCTCGACGGCGAGGATGGCGCAGACACGTTGCGCGGCGGGGACGGCAAGGACCGTCTGATCGGCGGACTGAAGGCGGACACAGCTTGGGGCGATGGCGGGGACGATCTTGTTGTTGGCGGCGAGGGTGCCGACTCAGTGAAAGGCAATGCAGGCGACGATGTGTTGTTGGGTGGCCCTGGTCTTGACTCGCACTACGGCGATACGGGGACTGACACATGCGTTGGCGGCGAGGGCATCAACGCGTTCTATTCGTGCGAGTCGAAGCGCGTGGCGTCCGACTTTGGCGGTGTAGACGGCGATTTGGATGGCGATGGCGTCTCGGATGAGGACGAAGCTAGGGCGGGGACCGATCCTCTGGTCGCGGATTCAGCGTATTTGACCTATGCGCTGGATGTCTCTGAGGGGTGTGATGCGGCGTTGGCGTTGTCGGCGACCGCGCAGCAAGACATTGTGACCGAGGGCGAGACGGCGTTGTTCGATGTCGTGGTCCGAAATGATCCAGTGGGTACCTGTCTGGCTTCTGCTGACACGCCCGCCACGGTCGCTGGGACCCTGACTATCACGGCACCGGAGCAAAGCGGGGAGACTGGTTTCGAGGACATCACCGCGTGGCTGGAGGTCCCCGACTCGGGTGGCACCGGCGTACATCAGGTACTTCCGTCCAGCTCGGGGCTGACCGCGAGTGAGACCGAAGACGCCGCTGGCTGCCCTGGCGGGACCGCTGAGGGCTGTGCGTTGATCGGCGAATCGGTTGGGTACGTCAATGTGGCTGAGGGGCGGTCGCAGCAGATTGGCTCGGGCCAAACCGCGACGATTCAGTTCCGGTATTTTCCGACGCTAGGCGCGGACGATCTAAATCTATTGTCTGGCGGGACCGATGTGCGCTTGGCGGTCGCCGTGATCGAACAGTCAGGGCATGTGACGGTTCTGCGGACGCCTGTCACCGCTGGTGGCACACCGTTGACAGGTGCTGTGACGGTCGATGGTGAGATGCCTGGGGGTTCGACATCCCAGGTCGTCCTTTCGAGCCTGCCTGGTGGGCAACAAGCCGAAGCCATGGGCGCTTTCGCGTACCAGACTGGAACGGCAGACGGTCATTCGCTCACTGCCCATTTCACCGCGACCGCTCAGGATGTCACAAGCTCCGCGACCGCCGATGCCGTTGTGGTGGTCGAATCCGATAGGTCTGGCCTTTCCGCGTTGAAATTGTCGATCTACCCGAAGCGCGCCACCGTGGGTGTTGAGACCGAGTTTCTGGTTTCCGCGCGGCCTTCCGGCGTTGTGGGGGGTGAACCGCAGATCGTCTGGGAGTCTGGCAGCGCGATGCTGGTGGATGACGGCACGGGAGGGGATCTGATTGGCGAGGACAACGTGTTCACTACTCTGTTTTCGTGGGCGCCGACAACTGCGGGGGTGCATACGTTGACGGTATCGGGCATAGTTGATGGTCGCACCGCGTCTGACGAAGTTGAGGTCGCGGTGTACCCCGATGGTGTCCCCGCCGTCCCGTACACGGGCACACATGTGGGAATCGTTGGTGACGGCGCGAGTGAGTACTACTCGGACATGGTGGACATTTGCACCGAGCCTGGCGTTGACTTCGACCTGGTCGAGGCCGCTGCGGCTTCCGTTGGCGGAGTGGTGGTGGGATCGATTCTGTTGGACGGTTGGCAGATCCAGATCCCTCCCGTGGACTCGCTGGATGAGCTGGTGGCGGTGGTCCAAGCGTTGGCCGCGAACCCGGTTGTTGTGTTGGTGGAACCGGAAGGTCTGGGATCGGATCAGGAGGACACGATCCAACCCAACGACCCGGAATACCCGAATCAGCAGTATCTCGACGATTTCGGCATGGATGACGCGTGGGCTTTCAACACGGGACGCGTCCGGACGGTCGTGGCGGTGCTTGACGGCGGTTTCGATGTCAACCACGCCGACCTAGACGACACCATCACCGCAGGCTGGGACTTCGGTTCGGGAGACGACGATGTGGCTCCGGCCCCTGGCTGCCCTGATCACGGCACTCATGTGGCCGGCATCATCGGGGCCGAGGCGAATAACGGAATAGGTGTAACCGGTGTGAACTGGAACGTCGAGCTGCTGGTCCAGAAGGTCGCTCCGGACAATTGCAAGGCGACGGGGGGACAACTGGCTGAGGCAATCTCCGCTTCTATCGCCGCTGGCGCTCGGATCATCAACATAAGCTACGCGGGCTACGGGACCCGGAGTTGGAAGGCCGCCGAGGCGCTTGAGGAGGCGTTCGAGAACAATGTCGCGGTTGTGGCCGCAGCTGGCAACCTTGGCTCGGACCGGCCAATGTACCCGGCTGCCTACGAGCGAACTGAGTCGTTTTCCAGCGTTTTCTATCCGGATCGTGTGTATAACACGGACGTCCTGGCGGTCGGCGCGATGGATAGCCCAACGCAACGGCGCGGGTCCTCGAACTATGGAGACTGGGTGCAATTCTGGGCGCCTGGGACTGAAATCAAGTCAACGGTGGCAGGCGGTGCAGTCGGCGACAGGTCCGGCACATCGATGGCGGCGCCGTTCGTGAGTGGTTTGGCATCGCTGATCGTGTCGCACCCGAAGTACAGGGATCAGGGGGCGGCCTATGTGCGTTCGCGGCTACAGTCCACGAGTTCGGGTCAAGCGCCAGGGCAGCAGGGCTGGGTTGTGGACGGCTACCAAGCGGTCAGCAATGCCAGTTTCGAGGCAGGCATGGCTACTGTTGAGGCGCTGGGGACAGTCTCGGTGGTGGAGCAGCTTGGGTCTATCACCCCCGGTGCGGGATGGGGTCACAAGATGCTGGAACTCTCCACGGGGCCAGGTAAAACACAGGTGTCTGCGCACGCTTCTTTGGACTTGGCGCTCCCAGTCGAGGCCCTGAGCAACGACGATTTGCAGCTGGACCTGTGCTACAACTATGTGACCACAGAGTATCCAGACTGGATTGATGCGGGATACAACGACCAGATGCATATCGCGATCCTCCTTCCCGGGGGCGGTGTGGCCGGACAGATTGACGAATCGGTGGACCTCACCAACTGGACGGCGGTACCGGGCATCAATTCCCTTGAGGGCGGTTCCACTGTGGGTGAGTCCGGTTGGAAGTGTGCCAGCATCGCCGTGCCAGCTGCCTCGCTCCAGCAGCCCCCGTTTGGCTCCGGCGGTTCACGAAGGTGGCCCAAGCTGGCCATTATGGTGGAGGATGTCGGTGACGCGTCTTACGACTCGGCGGTGCTCATAGACAACATCACTGTAACCTCAGTCCCTCACGTACCGTGACCGGAATTGATTTCAACGCCAGGAGGTGATGGCAATGGGCGTGTGTGCGGCACAAAGGATTGCCGCCAGTGTGGCGATTCTGGGCTTGGCCTGGGCGGTAGCCGGCTGCCAGAGCGCACCGGTACCAGGACACGCGTTGGATTTCGAGGAGCCGGCACCCCTCGACCCTCGCGCCTGGGCCATCGCTGGCCCGGCTGATCGGTGGGTCCTGGTCGCCACCGACGACGCCGAACTATCCGAGTTGCTCGCCGAGACCGCGGTGCCGGATCATCCGGGGCAAGAGCCTGAACCGCAGGTG
>JAIRXV010000188.1 GCA_031268115.1 Bifidobacteriaceae bacterium | reverse complement strand
ACGGAGAACCCGTCGTGTTCGGTGATTTCGCCTTTGTTGTCGCGTTCGCTTCTGTTGACGCTGCAACCGTTGGACGATGGCGATCTCGGCCTTCTGATCGACCGTGCCGTTTCGGATGAGCGCGGCCTGGCGGGGACCGTCGAGCTGAACGCCGATGCGCGGGATCAGCTGATTCGTCTATCCGGCGGGGACGCGCGCCGGGCATTGACGATCCTTGAGGCCGCGGCCGGGGCAGTGGAAGAGGACGAGGAAGGGCGCGGGGGGACGGACAAGGCGGCGAGCGTCATCGGCGTTGAGACGGTGCGCCGGGCAGTAGATATCGCCGCGGTGCGCTACGACAAGGACGGCGACCAGCATTATGACGTGATCTCTGCGTTCATCAAGTCCGTGCGCGGTTCTGACGTGGATGCCGCCCTCGGGTATCTCGCGCGGATGATTGAGGCCGGCGAGGATCCGCGGTTCATCGCGCGACGGATCATCGTGCTGGCGGCCGAAGATATCGGGCTGGCCGATCCACACGCACTGCCGCTTGCGGTGGCGGCGGCCGAAGCGGTGGCGACGATCGGGATGCCCGAAGGCCGTATTCCCCTCGCTGAGGCCGTGGTGTACCTCGCGTCCGCACCGAAATCGAACGCCGCGTACTTGGGGATCGAGGCGGCGCTAGCCGATGTGCGCGCCGGGCGGATCGGCCTTGTACCGGCACACTTGCGCGATTCGCATTACGCGGGGGCGGGGCGCCTCGGCCACGGCAAGGGATACGTTTACGCGCACGACGAACCGCACGCCATCGCCGCCCAGCAGTACGCCCCAGACGAGCTGGCGGACGCGCGCTACTACCGTCCCACGGGCCGGGGCTACGAACGCCAGGTGGCCGAGCGCTTGGAGAAGATTCGGACGATGCTGGGCCGGGAGAACCCGGCCGTGGGCACGGACGAGTCAGTGCCAGAACAGATGCGGTGAAGAGGCAGCGAGGCCATACGAACAGTTCGGCGGCCGGGGCCCGCGGGTGCATTGCCTATGGCCAGAACCTCTTGGAATGTGGCCCGGATGGTGGGTGCCGACGGGATCGTTTGGCCGGCAGGGGCTGTGCGGACCGAAGGGGCTTTCGGACTGTCGGAACCGGTTGGGCTGGTAGAATGCCTGGCGGTCGCGCCACTTGGGGTGCGCCACTGGGGTCTTAGCCGTCCCGTCCGGGAAGCGTGTTGGCCCCACGTGCGGTACTTGTGCCCGCACGTGCTCGTCATGACAACAACGACAGGAGAACCGATCTATGACCTCTGTGCAGCGCGCGCGCCGGCAGGTCCGCGAATCGCGGGCCCTTGGCATTCCGCTCACCCCGAAAGCCGTCAAGTACTTTGAACGCCGTCCCTATCCGCCGGGGGAGCACGGTCGCGGACGGCGGCGCACTGAATCGGACTATGCCGTGCGGCTGCGCGAGAAGCAGCGTTTGCGTGCCCAGTATGGGCTGCGCGAGAAGCAGCTCGTGCGTGCTTTTGCGCTGGCCAAGAAGGAGCCAGGCCTGACGGGCGAGGCGCTGGTGGAACTGTTGGAGATGCGCTTGGACTCGCTCGTGTTGCGCTCCGGGTTCGCTCGCACCATCTATCAGGCGCGTCAAGCCGTGGTCCACCGCCACGTGCTGGTGGATGGCAGGCTCGTCGACCGGCCGAGCTACCGGGTCCACCCCGGGCAGGTCATCCAGATCAAGCCGACTTCGCAGGTGCTGACCCCGTACCAGGTGGCCGCCGCGGGCGCCCACCGCGACGTCCTTCCGCCCCTGCCGGAGTACCTGGACGTTACCCTTGAGCGGTTGCGCGCCGAGTTGGTGCGCCGGCCCAAGCGGGCCGAGGTCCCGGTCACGGCGGATGTCCAACTCGTTGTCGAGTACTACTCGCGCTGAGACCGCGAGGCGAACGGGGGTAGGCGACCGTGGATCACATCGGAGACATTGCCGGCCTGGCGGCGGCCATCGGCTTCCTCATCCTGGTGGGCTTGCTCGCCGTGCCGATCTTGAAACTGGGACGCGTCTTGGACCAGACCCGAAACTCGGTTGAGGAGCTGACCGCCCACACCGTGCCTATCCTCGATGAGGCGACGGATTCGGTTGCGGGCGCCAACACCATCCTCGAACGGGCCGACACGATAACCACTGCCGCCGCTGAGGTCTCCCAGAACGTTTCGGCCCTGACTGCTCTGTTCTCGGCCACCATCGGCTCGCCGATGATCAAGATCGCCGCGTTCACGTACGGCGTGCGCACGGCGTTCACGTCCCGAAAGGCGAAGCGGTGATACGGCGCTTGATCGGTTGGGCGGTGTTGGGCGCGGTCGCGGCCGGGGCCGTGGTGGCCGTGCGCCGCATCGATCGGCTCACCCGTGCCGCCACCCCCGAGGGCTTGGCCCGCACTGCCGGGTCGCTCTTGGACGGCGCCCAGACGTTTGCCGCTGAGGTCCGCCGGGCGGCGGCGGAACGGGAAGCCGAGTTGCGGACGGGCCTACTCACCGACGCCACCGGTTCTGATCGGGATTGGCGCCGCGCCCCGGCCCGGCCGCCGCGCGTGGGCGCCGATGCCGGATCGGGGGCGGTGCCGTCATCGTCCACAGATTCGGTTGGCTCCCAAGTGGACGATGCCGGACCCCAGTCCCGCACCCGCCGCCCCCTGCCCGGTGGCTGGCAGGAGGGCGACGAACTCGACCCACTTTACGATTTCTAAACGCCCCAAAGGACACCTATCCTAAAATGCTTACGTCCGAGATCAGGCGGCGCTTCCTCGACTATTTCGCGCAGCGCAACCATGAGGTGGTACCCAGCGCCTCGCTAATCTCTTCCGACCCGTCGCTGCTGTTCACCGTGGCCGGAATGGTTCCGTTCATCCCGTACATGCTGGGTGAGATCGCCCCGCCGTG
Source organism: Bifidobacteriaceae bacterium (assembly GCA_031268115.1). GTDB lineage: Bacteria > Actinomycetota > Actinomycetes > Actinomycetales > WQXJ01 > JAIRRT01. Next base: position 4,486 of record JAIRXV010000188.1, on the reverse strand, counting down.
GCCGCGTGCCGCTTCAGTCCAGAAGTGTGTGCGCACCTTGGATATCGAAGAAGTTGGCAAGACCACCCGCCACGGGACGTTTTTCCAGATGAACGGCAATTTCTCGTTCGGCGACTACTTCAAGCAAGACGCCATCGCCTACGCGTGGGAGCTGATCGTGGGGGCGCAGGCGGATGGGTTCTTGGGGTTCGATCCGGATTCGATTTGGGTCACCGTCTACAAGGACGACGACGATGCGGCTCGCCTTTGGCAGTCGGTGGCCGGGCTCGCGCCCGAACGGATTCAACGCCGCGGAGTCAAAGACAACTATTGGTCCACGGGCCAGCCCGGCCCGGCCGGCCCGTGCTCGGAGATCTACGTGGACAGGGGGCCGGCCTTCGGTCCCGATGGCGGCCCGATCGTGGACGAGGATCGTTTCCTTGAGATTTGGAACCTCGTGTTCATGGAGGTTGAGCGCGGCAAAGGCAGCGGTAAAGAAGATTTCGAGATTCTGGGCGAATTGGCCCAGAAGAACATCGACACCGGGATGGGATTGGAGCGGGTCGCCTACCTGTTGCAGAACGTCGGCAATCTGTACGAGATAGACGAGGTGTTCCCCGTCATCGCCAAAGCGGAGGAACTGACGGGGCGCCGCTACGGCTCCGACCGGACCGCCGACATCCGCCTGCGAGTGGTGGGGGACCACGTGCGTTCGGCGCTGATGCTGATCGGGGATGGGGTGACGCCCTCCAATGAGGGACGCGGGTATGTGCTGCGGCGTTTGCTGAGGCGCTCGGTCTACTCGATGCGTTTGCTCGGCGTCCACGAGCCGGTGATGCCGCAGTTGCTGACCGCCTCAAAGGAGGCCATGAAGGCCTCCTATCCGCAGCTCGAGCGGGAGTGGGCGCGAATCTCGGGGACCGCGTACTCCGAGGAGGACAGTTTCCTGCGGACCTTGGCCGCCGGGACCGCGATTCTGGACGTGGCCACCGGCAAAGCCGTGGCGTCTGGCTCAGGTACCCTTCCGGGCGAGGCCGCGTTCGCCTTGCACGACACGTATGGGTTCCCCATCGATTTGACCCTGGAAATAGCGGCCGATCAGGGGTTGCGCGTGGATGAGGCGGCGTTCCGCGATCTGATGGCCGCGCAGCGGGCGCGCGCTCGCGCCGATGCCCTGGCCAAGAAGACCGGCCACGCGGACACGGCGGTATACCAGTCGATCCTGACGGATTTGGGCCGCGAGACCGATTTCCTAGGCTACGTCGAGATGGAGGCCCGTGGGCGGGTCGTGGCCATGGTGGTGGACGGTCTGCCCGCGCCTGCCGCGACCGGTCCGGCCGAGATCGAATTGTTGATGGACCGGACCCCGTTCTACGCGGAGGCCGGCGGTCAACTCGCGGATCAGGGCACCGTCGAATTCGATTCGGGCGCGGTCGTGGAGGTCGATGACGTCCAACGGCCCATCCGGGGCCTATCCGTCCACCGCGGAAGGCTGGTCGAGGGAACGGTCGCGGTCGGCGAATCGGAGTACATGCGCATCGACGTGGCCCGCCGCAAATCGATCTCTCGCGCCCACACCGCGACCCACATGGTCCACAAGGCGTTGCGCGAGGAACTCGGCTCAACCGCCACGCAGGCCGGGTCGGAGAACGCGCCCGCCCGGCTGCGTTTCGATTTCCGCTACGGCAGCTCCGTGCCCGCGTCCGCACTGGCCACCATTGAGGGCCGCGTGAACGAGATGCTGGCGGAGGACCTTGAGGTCACGGAGCAGCTGATGCCGCTCGCGGACGCCCGAGCTTTAGGGGCGATGGCACTGTTCGGCGAGAAATACGGCGAGGTTGTGCGCGTGGTCTCGATTGGGGGGGACTGGTCCCGCGAGCTGTGCGCGGGAACCCACATGCGCACCTCGGGTCAGCTCGGCCGTGTCGCTGTGCTGGGCGAGGGTTCCATCGGCTCAGGGGTGCGGCGCGTGGACGCGCTGGTGGCGGACAGGGCGTTCGGCTACCAGGCCAAGGAGCACGTGCTCGTGTCGCAGCTGTCCGAACTGCTCAAAGTCCGCTCCGACGATCTCCCAGAGCGAGTGAACTCACTGGTGAGACGCCTGCGCGAAGCCGAACGGGAGCTTGGCGCGATGCGGCAGGCGAGGTTGGCGGCCCGGGCCGAGTCCATCGCGCAGGGCGCATCGGATGGGGCGGTGGCCGTCGCGACGTTCGACGCCGGCGAAGACACCGGTGTGGAACTCCTGCGGGCCCTGGCCCAGGATGTGCGATCCCGTCTGGGGGAAGAACGCCCGGCCGTGGTCGCGGTGGGTGGACGCACCGGGGAACGCGCCGTGATCGTCGTGGCAACCAACGCGGCGGCCCGCGCGGCCGGAATCCGGGCCGGCGCGCTGGTCAAAGTCGCCTCCGGTGTGCTCGGCGGCGGCGGCGGCGGTAAAGACGATATGGCCCAAGGCGGCGGCACCGTGGGCGCCCAGATGCCCGCGGCGCTGGCGGCTTTGCGGCGCGAAATCGACCGTTGATGCGTAAAGGCCGGCGGCTTTGCGTGGACGTTGGGGACGCCCGCGTGGGGCTCGCCCGTAGCGACCCGGACGGAATCTTGGCCACGCCGGTGGAGACCATCGCGCGCAAAGGTACGGAAGACGCGGCGGTGGCCACCCAGATCGCCCGGATCGCCGCCGATGACGGCGCCATCGAAATAGTTGTCGGCCTACCTTCGCATCTGTCCGGCGCCCGCGGTGCCGCCGCCGCGAAGGCGACGGCTTTCGCTGAGTCCCTAGCGAAGCGTTGGGACGGCTCGGTACGTCTGGTGGACGAGCGACTCAGCACCGTCGAAGCGAAGAGCCGCCTAAGGACCGTGGGACGTTCGGAGCGGGAAGGGCGGGCCGTCATCGACCAGGTGGCGGCGGTGTTGATCCTGCAAGCGGCCCTAGACCTGGAGCGTGCCACGGGGAGGCCTCCAGGTGAGGCGCTAGGATACTCGGCCGGGGCTTGTCCACACGAGGGGGTTGATGAGTGACCGAATGGTTCACCGATCCGCAATGGCAGTCCGTCCCGCCCTCCCGGCACAGCGTCGAGGCCGAGGCTCAAAAGGCGAAGGGCGCCCGGCGGCGGCGCTACCTTGTGACGGCGGGTGTCAGCCTTGTGACGCTGCTCGGGCTCGGTGGGGCGCTGGTGTTCGTCGTGGTGCCGTTCCTTGAGGACATGCGCGGGCAGCCGACCGAGGAGATCACCGACTACACCGGCCCCGGCGAGGGAAGCGTAACCGTGGTGGTCAACCCCGGCGACGGTGGGGTCGCCATCGGAGAGACGCTGGCCGAGGCCGGGGTGGTCGCAACGGCAAGTGCGTTCGCCGACGCGTTCAGCGCCAACCCACGCGCCCAGTCCATCCAACCCGGAACCTACACGCTGGCGGGCGAAATGCGGGCGGCCGATGCCGTGACCGCCCTGCTGGATCCAACCAAACGCCAAGTCGTCAAGTTCACCGTCCCAGAAGGATTCCGAGCGGATCAGGTCTATCAGCGCATAGCCGAAGCGACCGGGCTCAGCGTCGAATCGCTGCGAGCCACGGCGCGCGATGTCGAAGGGATCGGACTTCCCCCGGAGGCCGAAGGCGACCCAGAGGGTTGGCTTTTCCCAGCCACATATGAGCTAGATCCGAATGCCACAGCCGTACAGGCGTTGGCGCCTATGGTCGCCAAGACCATCGAAGTCCTCGAAGGGTTCGGCGCGGAACCCGAGGTGTGGCGGGACACGATCATCTTGGCGTCCATGATCGAGAAAGAAGCGAAACTAGACGAGGACCGGCCCAAAGTGGCGCGGGTGTTCCTCAACCGGTTGGACCAGGAAATGCCGCTCGGGTCGGATGCGACTGTCGCCTATGGGGCTGGCGATTTTTCTTCCGTGTTCTCCTCCGATGAGGCGCTGGCCGACGAAAACCCCTACAACACATACGTCAACCAGGGCCTGCCCGCGGGGCCGATCTGCAATCCCGGCGAGGCGGCCATCGCGGCGGCCCTGAGTCCCGCCGAGGGCGATTGGCTTTACTTCGTGACCGTGAACCTCGAAACCGGCGAAACCGCCTACGCGGAGACCGCGGCCGGTCACGAGGCGAACGTCCAACTCATGAATGAGTGGATCGCGAAAAACCCCGGCGACTACTGACCGGCGAGTCAATGGCGAAAGGGGTTGCACGGCGAGCGGCGGTTTTGGGGCACCCAATCGCGCATTCGCTCTCGCCGGTGTTGCACCGGGCAGCGTATGCGGCGCTCGGCCTGGACAGGTGGCAATACGGGATTGTGGATGTGGACGCCGGGGATCTGGAGGCCTTTGTCGCGGCGGCGGCGGTGGACGATGCCGGTCCCCCCTGGGCCGGTTTCTCGCTGACCATGCCGTTGAAGGTCCAAGCGCTCGCCCTGGCGGCGGCGGTCGATCCGGTGGCGCGCCTGGTTGGCGGTGCGAACACGCTCACCCCGGCGGTGGGCGGTGGGTGGATGGCAGCGAACACG
>JAIRXV010000182.1 GCA_031268115.1 Bifidobacteriaceae bacterium | reverse complement strand
GGGCTGGGGCGATACTACCGCGTGCGGGGCGGGCCGCGGCCCGGTGCCGCGGCCCCGGCGTAGACTTGGCACTCATGCGCCGAGAGTGCCAGCTTTCGGCGTCGTTCATTTGCGAACGTCCGCGGCCGAGAAGATCGAGGGGAGGGGCCCGATGTCAACTGAACGTCGGTTGGCGGTGCTGCGCGCCATCGTTGAGGACTACGTGGAGACGTCTGAGCCCGTCGGCTCGCGGTCGCTGGCCGAACGCCATTCCTTGGGGGTGTCGCCCGCCACGGTCCGCAACGACATGGCCGCCCTGGAGGACGCGGGCTATATCACCCAACCCCACACATCCGCTGGCCGTATCCCCACCGATGCCGGTTACCGGCTCTTCGTGGACAGGCTCTCGACCGCTAAACCTCTGTCCTCAGCGGAGCGTCGAGCCATCGCCAACCTGCTGGAAGGCGCCGTGGAGCTAGACGATATTGTCGATCGAACCGTGCGGGCCCTTGCCGCTCTCACCCACCAAGTGGCGCTTGTCCAATACCCCTCCCTGGCCCGTTCCCCCGTGCGGCACATCGAACTGCTCGCGCTGGACGAGACCCGCATCCTGGCGGTAGTCATCGCAGAGAACGGTCGCGTCACCCAACGCATGGTGCCGCTTGCCCATCCCCTCAGCGCCGATGACGTCGCGCGCCTCCGCCTTCGCGCGAACGAGATCGCGGTCGGTAAGCGCCTGACAGAGATCGGGGACGACCTCACGGCGTTGGCGAGTGAATTCGAGCATGGGTTGAGGTCCGCCATCGGCCAAGTTGCCGGTGCCCTGGTCGAGGTCTTGGCGAGCCACAATGAGGAGCGGGTGGTGCTGGCTGGGGCGGCCCACCTAGTCGAATCCGCCATCGATTTCTCGGGTACGGTCCGTCCGATCTTGGAGGTGATCGAGGAACAGGTGGTGATGCTGAAACTGCTCGGTGAAATGGCGGAAGACGCCGGCGAAGTATCGGTGCGCATAGGCAGCGAGCACACCCAGCCTGGGCTGGCCGAGACCTCCATGGTGGCCGCCGGGTACGGTGCTGGCCGGGAGATCATGGCGCACCTCGGGGTGCTTGGCCCCACGCGGATGGACTACCCAAATTCGATCGCCGCGGTCCGCGCGGTGGCGCGCTACCTATCGCGCATCCTGAGCACGTGACCGATCATCCCGCAGGCAACAGGAGGAAGCCCCAGGCGTGAATAGCAACTACTACGAGATTCTGGGCGTGGCGAACACCGCCAGCCCCGAGGAGATCAAGAAGGCCTACCGCCAGCTGTGCCGTGAATTGCACCCAGACGTGGCCGGATCGAATCCCGATGCTGAAGACAGAATCAAAGACGTCAACCGGGCCTACCAGGTGCTTTCCGATCCAGGTAAGCGTCAACAATACGATCTCGGGTCCGATCCGTTGGGCCCGAGCGGCGGCGGCTTCGACGGCGGGTTCGGGTTCTCGGGTGGCGCGGGCGGGTTCGCGGACCTCTTCGACACGCTGTTCACCGCGGCCGCCGGGGGCGGCTCGGTGCGCGGGCCAGCCTCCCGCCGCGCCCGGGGTAGAGACGTTCTCGAAGCGTTGACGCTGGACCTGCCGGAGGTGGTATTTGGGACTTCACGAGATCTGAACGTCCCCACCTACGTGCGGTGCGAGGCATGCGACGGGAGCTGCTGCGCCCCGGGAACCTCCCCCCGCACCTGTGGCACCTGCAACGGCAGGGGCATGGTTTCGCGCGTGGTGAGATCGCTTCTCGGCGACATGCGTACTGCCAGCCCGTGCCCGGCGTGCCAAGGGTTTGGAACCGTGATCGATCAGCCTTGCGCGGAATGCGCCGGCAACGGCCGGATCAGGGCCCGCCAGACCGTCTCGCTGAACGTACCCGCCGGTGTCGGTTCAGGCACGCGCCTGCGCGTTGGCGGACGCGGCGAGGCCGGTACGGGTGGCGGGCCCAGCGGCGATCTGTACGTCGATATCTCGGTCCGCCCGCACCCCGATTTCGTGCGAGATGGCGATGACCTGCACTGCACGCTCCAGATTCCAATGACTGCCGCCGCTTTGGGGGCGACGCTGAGTGTGGCCACACTCGACGGGGAACGCGAGCTGTCCATCGCTCCGGGCACCCAGTGGGGCCACGTGGTCTCTTTGGACGGCCTCGGTGTCGGGCGGGGCGGCGGGCCGCGCGGCGATCTCAAGGTGAGTATCGATGCTCAGGTGCCTGATCCATCCGACGATGCCGAACGCGACCTCTTGCGCCAACTGGCCCAGCTTCGCGGCGAGGAACGGCCCGAGGCGCGCCTCGCCCACACTGGTGCCGGCGGAGTCTTTTCCCGGCTGCGGGACAGACTGTCCGGTCGATGACCCCACCTGAGTTCCTCGCGGAGCCCGGGGAATTAGATCGCGCCGTTCCCTCCGGAACGGTCCGGCTAACCGGCCGGGAAGCCCTACATGCGGTCCGGGTTCTTAGGCTGCGCCCCGGTGAGCGCATCGACGTTGTGGACGGCGCGGGAATGCGGGTACGCGGCGCGGTCGAAGTGTCGGGCGAGCACGACAGTTCGATAGACCTGGCGGTGCGGGTCGAAACGGTGAGCCGGGAGGAAAACGAGGCCGGCGGCATCGTCCTGGTTCAAGCGCTCGCCAAGGGCGGACGCGACGAGATGGCCGTGGAAGCGGCGACTGGACTGGGCGTGGAGCGAATCGTGCCGTGGGCGGCGGCGCGTTCAGTGGTCCGGTGGGACGGCGCCAAAGCGCAGCGCGGCCGCGGCCGCTGGGAAGCGATTGCGCGGGCGGAAACGAAGGTCGCCCGACGTTCGTGGGTTCCGGCGGTGGAGCCGATGGCGACCACCGGCGATTTGGTGCGGGCGGCGCACGATGGCGTTCTGGCGGGCGTTCGCCTACTGGTGCTGCACGAGGATGCCACGACGGGTTTGGCCCGGTTGGTGGGTGGGGACCCGGCGAGAATTGGCCGGTCCCAAGGTGCGGACCGGCGGGCGACGGCTCTGGTGGTGGGACCGGAGGGCGGGATCGCCCCGGATGAGTTGGAGGCGTTTAGGCAGGTGGGCGGCATCCCCGTCCGCCTCGGTCATGCCGTGCTGCGTGCCAGCTCTGCCGGTCCGGCCGCCCTCGCGGCGTTGGCCGCGCTTCGGGGTGCGTGGAACTGAGGCGCCGATAAGCGTCGGCTCGCCCGCTGTCGCGAGGAAGCGCAAGGGCGGTCGGCCTTGGCGTTGCGGCTTTCGCGGGCTGCGACCGATCCGTGCATCTCGTTGCGGGCCGCGGCTAGGCTTGGGCCTATGAGTTTCCCCTTGGATTGCCTCTTCTGTTCGTTTGCGAGCGGTGAGAAGCCGGTGGACCTCGTGGGACAGAACGAGAACGCCGTCGCTTTCCGCGACATCAACCCCCAGGCCCCGCTCCACGTGCTGGTGATACCCCGTGAGCACTACGCCGATGTGGCCGCTTTGGCGGGCGCCGATCCCCACGTGCTGGCGGACGTGGTCCTCTTAGCGCAAGAAGTTGCCCTAGATCAGGGCGACGGCGATTACCGCCTAGTGTTCAACTCCGGTCCCAGTGCCGGACAAAGCGTCTATCACGTCCACGGTCATGTCTTGGGCGGAAAGCGTTTGGGGTGGACACCCGCGTGAGTCACCCGGCCGTTCCGCCTCCCGCCGCCCGGCCTGAAGGTTCTGTCGGTAGGCCGCGCCTGGTCCACGTGGCGAGTCAGGCCCACATGTTGGCTCTGCTCGGCCGGGAGGACGCGACTCTTCGTACCATCGAAGCGCTTGTCCCGGCCGCAGATATCCATGTCCGCGGCGACCGCATCGCCATCCGCGGTGAGCCTGGCGCCGCCGCGCTCGCGGTGGAGTTCATTGAGGAGTTGTTGGCGGTGATCGGCCGGGGCGGCTCCTTGCGCCCGGACGATGTGAGGCGTGTGTTCGCGATGCTTACCGAACGCCAATCCCCGTCTGGGAGTGGGGACGATGCCGTCCCTCGCCCGGCGGAGGTCCTCACCCAGTCGATTCTTTCTTCGCGTGGGCGCACCGTACGCCCCAAGACCCTCGGGCAGAAGCGCTACGTGGACGCGATCGCAGCGCACACAATCACGTTCGGTATCGGCCCGGCGGGCACCGGCAAGACGTATTTGGCGATGGCCAAGGCCGTCCAGGCGTTGCAATCTAAGCAGGTCAAACGGATTGTGTTGACTCGTCCGGCCGTTGAGGCGGGCGAGCGCCTCGGGTTCCTGCCGGGCACGTTGAGCGAGAAGATCGATCCCTATTTGAGGCCGCTGTATGACGCCCTTCAGGACATGTTGGATGTCGATTCCATTCCGCGTCTCCTGGAGGCCGGGACCATCGAGGTGGCGCCGTTGGCCTACATGCGCGGGCGGACCCTCAACGACGCTTTCATCATCCTGGACGAAGCCCAAAACACATCGTCGGAGCAAATGAAGATGTTCCTGACGCGCCTCGGCTTCGGGGCGAAAATGGTGGTCACGGGCGATGTAACTCAAACAGATCTGCCGGGCGGCATGGCTTCGGGGTTGCTGCAAGTGCGCGAGATTCTGACCGGTCTAGAAGATCTCCAATTCTGCGAGTTGACCAGCAAAGATGTGGTGCGCCATCGGCTGGTGTCGCAGATTATCGACGCCTACGCGCGCGATGAGGCAACGCGCGTCGCCGCTCACTCGGGGCGCTCACTTCGCCGTGAGAATCGGGAAGAGCGATGAGCGTCGAGATCCTCAACGAGACCGATGCCGAGGTGAGTGGGGCGGAGTTCGCGGCGTTGGCCCGATTCGTCATGGATTCGCTGAACGTCCACCCCGAGGCGGATCTGTGCATCACTCTCGTTGATGCGACGACCATGACCCAATTGCACGAACGTTGGATGGGTGAGCCTGGCCCCACCGATGTCTTGTCTTTCCCGATGGATGAGGTCCGTCCGGGCCGCGAAGGGATGGATTCCGAAGGCATCTTGGGTGATGTGATTGTCTGCCCGCAGGTCGCGGCGGTCCAAGCCCGCGAGGCGGGTCACTCTGCCGTCGAAGAGATGCTCCTTTTGACGGTCCACGGCATACTCCACTTGCTCGGTTTCGATCACGCGGAGAAGGAGGACGAGAAGGTGATGTTCGCACTCCAACGCCGGCTCCTGTTGACATTCCTTGCCTCGCGTACCGCATGAGCGCCGTTCAGATCGCCGCGAAACTGACCAGGCCGTTGGCTCGGGCGTTGGATTCGTTGGAACGCCGGGCCGCCCTGGACGGGCTGGCCGACGAGGACTCCCAGGGCAATCCGGCCGAGGCGGCGCACGCCCGTGAGGTGCTTCTGGACATGGTGGACGATGTGGCCGAGGCCGAGGGCATCGACGCGACCGACCGCGACATGATCCACTCGGTCATCGAACTGGGCGAGACCATAGCCCGGGAGGTGATGGTGCCGCGCACCGCGATGGTCGCTGTCGTCGCCGGGACGGCTCTGCGCAAAACCATGAGCTTGTTCCTACGTTCAGGTCACTCACGTGTTCCGGTGATAGGCACGTCCGCCGATGACGTTCGGGGAGTGGCGTACCTGAAAGACCTGGCATTGGCGTTGCAACGCGATGCGGCCTCGCGCAACGAAGACGTGGCTGGGTTCATGCGTCCGGCCGTTTTCGTGCCCGAATCCAAGCCGGTTGACAACGTTTTGCGGGAGTTGCAGCGGTTGGGGACGCACATCGCGATCGTGGTCGATGAGTACGGCGGCGTGGCCGGGTTGGTGACAGTTGAGGACATCCTTGAGGAGATCGTCGGGGAGTTGGTGGACGAACACGATCCGGCGCCCCCTGAGATCGAGCCACTCGCGGATGGGGTCTACCGGGTCCCGGCCGCCACGCCGTTGGACGAGTTGAGTGAGCTGTTTGGCCGCGAAATCTCCGACGATGCCGTCGATACGGTGGGCGGTCTGCTCGCCTCCGCGCTGGGCCGGGTCCCGATTGTGGGGGCGCGGGGCAAGGCTCAAGGAGTTGAGATGACTGCCGAACGGTCCGAGGGCAGGCGCAAACAGATCTCTACGATCTTGGTAAGGGATAGGGGCGAACGATGAACACGATCGCAAGTGAACACCGCTCGGGGTTTGTTGCCCTGGTGGGCCGGCCCAACACGGGCAAATCGACGCTGACCAACGCGATGGTGGGGACCAAGGTGGCGATCACGTCTTCGCGGCCGCAGACCACCCGGCGGACCATCCGGGGGATAGTGCGGCGCCGCGGTTTCCAGATCGTCCTGGTTGACACCCCTGGCCTGCATAGGCCGAGAACTCTTCTGGGGGAGCGGCTCAACGCGGTGGTCAGCGGCGAGATAGACGAGGTGGACGCCATCGTCCTGTGCTTGCCGGCGGACGAGGCCATAGGCCCAGGCGATCGGTTCATCGCCGCTCATCTGCCCGCGCGGGTTCCTCGGATCGCGGCGGTGACCAAGGCGGACTCGGTTCGGCGCGAGGCGATGGTGGTCAAACTCGCTGGGGTGGCGCAGCTCGACGGTTTCACCGACATCGTTCCAGTCAGTGCCGTGACCGGGTACCAAGTGGAGGAGCTGGTGACCCTGCTGGGCGAACGGATGCCGCACGGCCCGGATCTCTATCCGGACGGCGAGGTTTCCGATCAGCCTCCCGAACTGATGGTGGCCGAGTTGGTCCGTGAGGCGGCCCTTGAGGGGTTGCGCGATGAGATGCCACACTCCGTGGCCGTCGAGGTCGAGGAAATGGTTCCCCGGGAGGAACCGCATCGCGGCTTGGCGGTTCGCGTGACCGTCTACGTGGAGCGAAGCTCGCAAAAGGGCATCATGATCGGCAAAGGAGGGGCTCGACTGAAGACTGTCGGCATCAGGGCGCGGCGTGAGATTGAAGCTCTTCTCGCCGAACGCGTGTACCTTGACCTGCATGTCAAAGTCGCCAAGGACTGGCAGTCGGACCCGAAACAGCTGGCGCGCCTCGGCTTCTGAGGCGGCGGGCGCTGAACGCCATTCGTGGTGGCGCAGCGCCGCGGGTGCCCTGGCCGGTGCCGTCGTCTTGGGATTGTTGGGTAGCGCCGCTGGCCCACGATGGCGGCCCCGCCCCTTGGAGCGCACTGTCCCCCTCGATACTCCCGACACGACCATCAAACCCGACCGCCCGGGCGAGGCGCATGAAGCGGCGCGTGAGCCTGAGGCAAAGCCCGGAGGGGCGCCAGCCGTGCACACTGTCACTCGCTCTTTGGTTCGCCTCCGGCTAGGCGAAGGCGACACGGTGGTCGAGATCACCCGTCCGGACGCCCCCGGTCGGTTCCCTGTCCTCGTGTTTGCCCATGGAGCCGGCACGGGCAACCATACGGCGTTCGCGGAGCACGCCGCGGAGTTGGCGAGGGCCGGCATCGTCTGTCTCGTTCCAGACAAGCAACTGGCGACGTATACGGCTTTCTACCGCGACTACCACGCCATGGCCCGCGAATACCTTGACTTGGCGCGGTGGGCGCGGCGCCAACCCTGGGCGGATGCGCGGCGCGTGGGCTATTGGGGCGAATCGGAAGGGGGGTGGATTGTGCCGATCAGCGCCTCTAAGGATCCGGACCCAACGTTCCTAGTATTGGTTTCGGCTCCGATTGTGACTCCCCGCCAACACGGATTGTTTTCGGTCTGCGCATATTTGCGTAACACCGATGTGCCCGATGGCGTTTTCCACGCTGTTCCGCGTTTTGTCGGTTCGCCTATGCCGGGTGGGAGGGTCAACTACGCCGATTTCCGGGTCGAACCCTATTTGCGTGGGCTCGACTGCCCAATTCTGATGGTTTATGGCACGGCGGATTCGTCTGTGCCGGCGGTGCAGGGTGTGGTGTTGGTGATGGATGAGTTGGGCCGCACGGGCAATGATCGGGTTACGGTGCGCTATTACAACGCCAATCATGGTCTGCGCGAAGGTGAGGACCAGCGGGTTAGCGCACGTTTCCTGGACG
>JAIRXV010000178.1 GCA_031268115.1 Bifidobacteriaceae bacterium | reverse complement strand
CGGTCGTCGGCCGGTTGTTCACCGGCCTCCTCGAGGTGGCCCGCAGACTCTACCTGGGCGACCCAACCGCCTGGACCTGACCGCCCACCAAACGAACTTACGCGCACAGCCAGTAGGCTCGGCGCGTGGTGCGTCCAAATGGGGCCGAGCCGTTGGCCGAATGGGCGGTTCTCGCGGCGCCAACCGAGGTCGAGACCGTCATGTCCAAGTCCCGTTTTCTGGCTTTGGTCGCTCCGTGCGCGACTGCCGCCGAAGCGGCAGCAGTTGTCGCCGAGCGACGCAAACAGCACTATGGCGCACGCCACCATTGCACGGCGCTGGTGGTTGGGCCGCAGGGGGCCGTTCAGCGTTCCTCCGACGATGGCGAACCCTCCGGCACGGCCGGCGTGCCGATGCTGGAGGTGTTGCGCCGCCGGCGAGTCACCGATGTGGTCGCGGTGGTAACCCGCTACTTCGGCGGCGTGCTGCTTGGCGCGGGTGGACTGATACGGGCCTATTCGGGAGCGGTCGGCGCGGCCTTGGACGAGGCGGTCTTGGAGCGGCTCGTGGAGCGCGCTGTGTGGGAAGCGGAGGCCGATTTTGGGCGCGCGGGAAGACTGGAAAACGCCGTGCGGGCGTGGGCGGCCGGGCGAGACGCCCAAGTGAACGTGGACTACGGCGCCGGTGGCGTCACCATCCAGGTGGAGCTGCCGCCACCGCAAGCCCCGGCGTTCGCGGCCTTCGCCGCGGCCGCGGGGGCGGCCGCCCGCCCCGCGGGCACGGTCACGGTCCGGCGGCGATAGGCGCGCCAGAGCCGGACCGTAGGCACCAAGGCCGGACCGGTAGGCACACCAAGGCCGGACCGTAGGCACGCCAAGGCCGGACCGGTAGGCACACCAGAGCCGCACCGTTGGCACGCCAAGGCCCGCCCGCGGGCGCGCCGTCGGCGGCTGGGCCCCACCGCGGCCACCGCCCCTCCCCGAACCGCTCGCGACCCAGGCTCGGTCCGCGCGGCAGGTCGCGGTGTCGTTGGAACGTCCGGCTCGTACCATGGGCGGGATGAGCGACGCGCCGCCAACGCCGTACGAGGACCTTCTCCGGTTGGTCATGGAGACAGGGACACGCAAATGCGACCGAACCGGAACCGGGACCCGCTCGGTGTTCGGACACCAGATGCGTTTCGATCTGACGGCCGGCTTTCCCCTCGTCACGACGAAGCGGGTACACGTCAAGTCGGTGGTTGGTGAGCTGCTGTGGTTCCTCTCGGGTTCGTCTTCGGTCCGCCCCCTCCAAGCGATGGGTGTACGGATTTGGAACGAATGGGCCGATGCGGACGGCGAGCTTGGGCCGGTGTACGGGGTGCAGTGGAGATCGTGGCCAGCGCCGGACGGGCGGCACATCGACCAGATCGCGGAGGTGCTGGAACTCATCCGGACCGATCCCGATTCACGCCGCTTGGTGGTTTCGGCGTGGAACGTGGCAGACCTGACGCGTATGGCCCTACCCCCCTGCCACCTGCTGTTTCAGTTCAACGTTACTGGCGGGCGCCTGTCTTGCCAGCTGTATCAGCGCAGCGCGGACCTGTTCCTTGGAGTCCCGTTCAACATCGCCAGCTATTCGCTGTTGACGTGCATGATCGCCCAGCAAACGGACTTGGAGCCGGGCGAGTTCATCTGGACCGGCGGGGACTGCCACATCTACGACAACCACACCGCCCAGGTCCGCGAACAGCTTTCCCGCCCCCCCTTCCCCCTCCCCCATCTGGTGCTTCACCGTGCGCCTTCGCTGTTCGATTACCGCCCCGAAGACATCCAGTTCCCCGATTATGTACACCACCCGACCATCAGGGCCGCGGTGGCGGTGTGAGCATCGGCGCGATTTGGGCGCAGACTCCCGGGGCCGTCATCGGCCGGGATGGGGCCATGCCGTGGCGCCTACCGGAGGATCTGCGTCGTTTCGCGTCCATCACCGCCGGTCATGCGGTGGTGATGGGAAGGCGGACGTGGGATTCGCTGCCGTCCGGGTTCCGCCCGCTGCCTGGACGCCTCAACCTGGTTCAGACCCGCCAGACCGATTGGTCCGCCCCGGGTGCGAAGGCCGTCTTCACGGTGGACGATGCCGTCGCGCGGGTTGGCGGCCGCGATCTTTGGGTGATCGGTGGCCGGGCCGTCTTCGACCTGTGGCTTGAGCGTGCGGTCCGCGTCGAGATGACGGTGGTGGACTTGGAGGTCCCCGGCGACACTTTCGCGCCCACCCTCGACCCGTCCATGTGGCAGGTCGTATCGAGCGACCCGCCTGGCGGCTGGCATACGGCCGCGAACGGGACGCGCTACCGTTTCGATTCGCTGCGGCGCCACGACCCCGTTTGAGCCGTTCGCTGCGATGCCAGGGCGGCGTGGCGGCAGCCGTGCGAACCTATCCCGACGTAGGCTCAATGGCGTGGGAGGAAGCCCAGATCCGGCACCGCGGTTCGCCGCAGCGCTCGATTCCATCCGTACCGCGGTCTTCCGCTCCGATGCCGCCATCACCGAGATTCCCGCCCCCACGCGGGTGGCCCCCTACGCCTTGGCCGTGGAGGCGCATATCGGCGGGAGCCACGGCGAGGACGCTTCCGGCTCGTTTGTCCTCCTCCACGATCCCGACCCGCCGCTCGTGTGGGACGGCGACCTGCGGGTTGTCACCTTGAGCAAGTCCAACGTGGAAGAAGAGATGGGCGCGGACCCGCTGCTGGCCGAGGTCGCCTGGACGTGGCTGGCGGAGGTGTTGGACGCCATCGGCCCTCTGCCGGCGGCCCTTTCGGGAACAGTCACCCGAACGCTGTCGGAGAGTTTCGGATCGCTTCGCTCACGCGGCGCGGGTGTGGGTATCGAGGTCCGGGCGTCTTGGACCCCACCCACGGCCGATGCCGGCATGCACCTGGCCGCGTGGCTCGACTTTCTTGCGCGGCTGGGCGGGGTGGAGCCACTTCCGTCTGGGGTTGCCCGCCTTCACGCCCACAGCTGACGTGGCGGTACGGTGGTAGGCGACTTCCGGCCCTACCCTTGTGCCGTGGGCTTGGAAGGCAAAACGGTGGAGACGTCCGATGGCGGCCTGACGCCACTGCTTTCGCCTCCGGGTGGGACTCCCCCGCTGATCGACACGCTCGATGGCGTGAGGGACGCCATCGTCCGCCTTGGTGCAAGTGCCGGTCCAGTGGCGCTCGACGCCGAACGGGCGTCCGGTTTCCGCTACGGGCAGCGGGACTATCTGGTGCAACTCAATAGGCGCGGCGCCGGAACCGTCCTGATCGATCCGATCGCGGTGACCGATCTGGGGCCGGTCGCGGACGCGCTGGGGGACGCCGAATGGGTGCTGCACGCGGCCGCCGAGGACCTGCCCGGGCTTCAGGACCTGGGGATGAGACCGGCAACGCTGTTCGACACCGAGCTTGCGGGCAGACTGCTCGGCTACCCGCGAACCAGCCTCGGAACCCTGGTTGGCGAGCTCCTCGGCTACCGGCTCGCAAAGGCCCATTCGGCGGCGGACTGGTCTACCCGTCCTTTGCCGGATTCCTGGCGGGACTACGCCGCCCTCGATGTCGAGGTCCTGTTGGATTTGCGCGACGCCTTGGAGGAACGCCTGGCCGCCGCGGGTAAGACTGAGATCGCGGCGCAAGAGTTCGAGGCGCTGCGCGTTACTCCCCCGCCGCCGCCTCGGGCCGAACCGTGGCGCCGAACCTCCGGCTCCCACCAGATCCGCGACACCCGCCGGCTGGCCGTCTTGCGCTCGCTGTGGAACGCCCGCGATGCGGTGGCCCAACGCCTGGACCTCGCGCCCGGACGGGTTGCCGCCGATTCGACGCTGGTCCATGCCGCGGAGGCGATGCCTCGGAACGCTCAGGATTTGCGGCACATCAAGGGGCTCGTGCGGCGCGACACTGGGGTGCCCGCTTCTTACTGGCTCAGCGCCATCGAAGACGCCCGGCGTTTGCCTCGGTCCGCATTGCCCACGCAGCGCGGGCCAATGCGGGTGGGCCCACCGCCGCCCCGGCTCTGGCCCGAACGCAGCCAGGCCGCGGCGGAACGGTTGACCGAGGCGAGGCAGCAGATAGCGCAGCTCGCCGTGGACCAGTCGATCCCGGTGGAGTACCTCGCGTTGCCGGCGATGGTCCGCCAAATCCTGTGGGACGCCCCCGAGGATGTCGAGGAGGCCATGCTTGAGGCCGGCGCGCGGCCTTGGCAACGCCAGCTGGTCGGCCCGATCTTGGCCGACGCCATCGCCGCCCATCCCGGCATGTAAGCGCCCAAGCCCCAAGCGGCCCGGGTTGTAGACGTGCTTCGTTCAGTTAGGAGCGGCCCGCAAACTGCAACCCGACAGCCATCCGCTCGGTCCCGGCGATCCGGTCCACAGCCCTGATCGCCAGTACCTGTGATGCGCCATCGGCAGTGTTGGTGTGGCGGTGGGCGCGGGCCGGCCCGTCGCTTCACTCGCCGGCCGGGGAAAGGCCGCTACGTCTCGCTGTCAGTCTGTCTCAACTCCATCAACCGCCGAAGACTGATTGTCAACGCGCGGCACAGCAACCGCCCGGAAGACAGGAATCAGGGAAGCCGGCTGAGGCCGGTACTGGTCTCGATCCGGTCCGCCCAACTCCGAACCCTGATTCCATTGCCTGGAAGTCACACGCCCATAATCGAGCGAGAAGCGCGACAGATCGGCCACGTCTTGCATGAACGCTTTCGAGGACCGTCCATTCCCTTCGCGAAACGGATGTGCCTGATTCACATAAGCAAAGACCGTTGCCGCTCGGTCAGCGAACCCCTCATGGTCGAGAGACCCCCAATCAGTGCTCTTTACGATCCGTTCCGCATCGTCCAGGTAACGGCCGATTTCCCCCATCTCGATATCCGCGAACAGGCTCTGTCCCTTGCCCATATCGACAACCCTGTGTTGTCCCGCCCACCCATACACATCCTGGAACAAGTGCCTATGGGCGGATCGCACGTGCTGGGCGTCGTAGGTTCGCGCAATGTGGACCTCTCCCTCGCCCAGTTGACGCTGGCGACGCTCCACATACAGGTATTCGAGCGTTCTCAAGACCCCCGCATCGCGCTCACCGAACAAGTTCCGTAACGTCCCAACGCCTTCAAACGGATCGTAGGTTTCTGGATAGAAATACGACTCCCACAGTTCCAGTTGATTGGACGTCACCGACCGGCCAGCGCGTTCTGTCGATCCCGAAGCGCCGCCCGATAGGCACGCTCACGGAACTCTTTCGGACTCACCGCGCCGCGCGCGTCGTCCGTAATCAGCTCAACATCGTCTCTGTTCGGCACCCAACCCTCGTGCCACGCGGCAGCCAACGCCTGAACCACCGCCCACCGCCCACGCTCGCTGAGCCCCTCAAACAAATCAGGCCACCGCTCCTGCACGTCAAACGCCTCGGGCACAACCTGCTCCTTTCACCCGACCTAGGGCCTCCACCCTACCGTGTCAACCCAAGACCTTCGCGGTCTCGTTACGGCGCATCTAAGTTCCGGTTCTAGGTTTCGGTTGACCTCGACCTGGGATCCTGCGCGACCTGGGATCTTGTGGGTCGAAGCCAACCGGAAACGACCGCTAACGACCCGCCCCGCGGACGGCGGACTGACGCAGGCGGCCGGCCAGATCGGACAGTGCCGCCCGCGCTGCCGCGGGTGTCTCGGCGTCGCGCAGCAGACGGACGAACGCCGAACCGACGATGACGCCATCGGCGTACTGGGCTACCTCGGCGGCATGGGCTGGGGTTGAGACGCCCACGCCGACGCACGCCCGTGAGGCGCCGGCCGCGCGCGTCCTGACCGTCAGATCTTTGGCGGCCGCCGAAAGCGTGGTTCGCTCGCCGGTGATTCCCATGGTTGAGGCCACGTAGACGAACCCGCGGCACGCCTCGGCCACCAGTCGCAGGCGGGAGTCGCTGGAGCTTGGGGCAACCAGGAACACCCGGTCGAGCCCGTGGGTTTCGGACGCGGCCAACCAGGCCCCGGCCTCGTCCGGGATCAGGTCGGGTGTGATCAGACCGGCCCCTCCGGCGCTCGCCAAATCCGCCGCGAACCGTTCCACGCCAGTAGCCAAGATTGGGGCGTAGTAGGACATGACCAGCAGAGGGACCCCCGTGGGCGCCAACGCCTCGACGGCTCGCATCGTGTCGGCCACCCGCACTCCCCCCGCCAAAGCGGCCGTCACTGCGCCTTCGATGACCGGCCCATCCATCACCGGATCGGAGTACGGAAGACCCAGTTCTACGATGTCGGCCCCAGCGTCGATCAACGCTTTGACCGCGCCGATTGACTCGGCCACGTCGGGAAACCCCACCGGCAGGTACGCGATCAAAGCGGCCCGGCCCTCCGCGGCGGCCGCGTCAATCGCCGCGCCAACTGAGCCGCGGTTCGCTCTGCCCGGACGGCTGGCGCTGAGCGGCGCCCCACCGCCCGTTCTTGCCTGGTTCATGCGATCGCTCCCGCTCCGCCGGGTTCTAGCAGCCCGAACCACCTTGAGGCCGTGGTCACGTCTTTGTCGCCGCGGCCGGATAGCGACACGACAATGAGCCCGTCAGGACCCAGTTCGCGACCCAGTCGCAGCGCTCCTGCCAGCGCATGGGCGGACTCGATGGCAGGGATGATTCCCTCCGTCCGGCTGAGCAGACCGAACGCCTCCATCGCTTGCGCATCGGTGATCGGCGAATACCGCGCCCGGCCCGTGTCCCTGAGCCACGCGTGCTCCGGTCCCACGCCCGGATAGTCGAGACCCGCCGAGATCGAGTGGCTTGGCACGGTCTGGCCGTCCCCGTCTTGGAGCACATAGGAACGCGCTCCGTGAAGCACACCGACTTTCCCAGCGCTGAGCGTCGCGGCGTGGCGTCCCGTGGCGACCCCCTCCCCGCCGGCCTCGAAACCCTCAAGGCGAGTGCCGGCATCGTCCAAGAAAGCGTCGAAGATGCCTATCGCGTTGGACCCTCCGCCCACGCAGGCGGCCACCGCATCCGGCAACCGCCCTGCCTTGGCGAGGACTTGCGCCCGAGCCTCAACCCCGATGACCCGCTGGAAATCGCGCACCATCTCGGGGAACGGATGGGGGCCGGCAACCGTTCCGAACACGTAGTTGGTTGTTTCGGCGTTTGTCACCCAGTCGCGCAGCGCCGCATTGATCGCGTCCTTCAGTGTGCGCGTTCCCGAGCGCACCGCCACCACCTCGGCACCGAGCAGGCGCATGCGCGCGACGTTGAGTGCCTGGCGTTCAGTGTCCTCCTCGCCCATGTAGACCACGCATTCCAAGTCCATCAACGCGGCGGCCGTGGCGGTCGCGACGCCGTGCTGACCGGCACCCGTTTCCGCGATGACCCGCTGTTTGCCCACCCGTTTGGTCAACAGCGCCTGCCCCAGGACGTTGTTGATTTTGTGCGATCCGGTGTGGGCCAGGTCCTCGCGTTTCAGGTAAACGGTTGCGCCCCCGGCGTGGGCGCCAAACCGTCCCGCTTCCGTCAGCGGGGTGGGCCGGCCGGCGTAGTCCCGCAGCAGCCCGTCTAGCTCCGCCTCAAACTCCGGTTCTTGGCGGACGATGGCGTACGCCTCGCTGAGTTGGTCCAGCGCCGTGATTAGGGCCTCGGGAATGAACCGGCCACCGTAGCCGCCGAAGTAGGGGCCCGGGGCGCGCTGGAGCGAATGCGTCACTGACGCACCGCCCGCAGCGACGGGTGGGAACCCGCGGCAACAAGGTCAGCGACGGCGCGGCGCGGATCGTTGGCCCTGGAGACCGACTCCCCGACTAGCACCGCATCCGCTCCCGCCCGGGCGTATTCAACTACGTCATGGGCGTCTCGAACTCCCGATTCGGCGACCTTCACCACCCCGGACGGCAGTTCTTTCGCGACTTTCTCGTACCGCGACCGGTCTACCGTGAGGTTCTTCAAGTTCCGGGTGTTGACCCCAATCAGGCGAGCACCGGCATCGACCGCTCTGGCTGCTTCTTCGCGCGTGTGTACCTCGACCAGCGCGGTCATACCCAAGGACTCGGTTCGTTCCACCAGGGATGTCAACACCGTTTGCGGCAGGGCCGCGACAATCAGGAGAACCACATCCGCGCCCCAGGCGCGCGCCTCCCACACTTGGTATGGGGTGACCACGAAATCCTTGCGCATCACTGGAACGTCCACGGTTGCGCGGACCGCTTTGAGATCTGCCAGGGACCCACCGAAGCGCCGCCGTTCGGTCAGAACGGAGACGATCGCGGCGCCGCCATCTTCGTAAGCGGCGGCCAGGACCGCTGGGTCGGGGATTGTCGCGATGGGCCCCTTCGATGGGCTGGACCGCTTGACCTCGGCAATCACCGCCAGAGCGTTCGGATCGCGCAACAGGGGTATGGGATCGCGGGCGGCTGCTTGGTTGTGTGCGATCTCCTTCAAACGATCGAGGGAAGTGCTGGCCTGCCGCTCTTTGAGGTCGGCGAGAACGCCGCACACAATATCGTCCAGGACGTTCATGCCCGCCTCTCTCGCCCAATCATCGAACCTCCATCGTAAACGCTCTCGCGCGGCCGCGGCGTCCAAGCCCGTTCCCGCCGTCCGTCCGCGAAGAGTTTGAGCGGTCGATCCGCTAAAGCTCTGAGAACGTGAACACGTCACCGTACGGGTCCAAGGTGGGCACCTGGGGCAGCACCCAAACCATGATGACGGCGATCAGAATCGTGCCCAAGACTGCGAAGGCGATGCCGACCCAGCCCAAGATTAGGCCAGCGGTGGCGCTCGACCGGTTGGAGGCCAGCCCCGCGTCCGCGGCACGTTGCCCCCTGCGCCCCAGCACCACCGCGATGATCGAGGGGATGAGCGGCATAATCACAATGCCCGCGATGCCAAGGATCAACGCGGCAGTCCCATTGCCGTTCTGCTGGCCGGTCGCAGCGCCGCCCGGCTGGCCGAAGGCGGGTGCCGGAGAGATGTAGCCGGGTGCGGGTGGGCCGTAGCCGGGTACGGGCGAGGCACGGCCGGGTGCGGGTGGCCCGAAGCCGGGTGCCGGGGCGGGCCCGGATGTTCCCCCGTGGTCGACCCCAGAGCCATATCCGGGTGCGGGCGGGGCTGCGGAAGGTCCGTAGCCGGGAGCGGGCGCGGGGGGTTCGTAGGCCGGAGCGGGTCCAGGCCCAGGCGGCGAACCGTAGCCGGGTGCGGGCGGGCCTGCGGGAGGTCCGTAGCCGGGGGCGGGGGGGCCCGCGGGAGGTCCGTACCCGGGGGCGGGGGGGCCGTGGCCCGGTGCGGGTTCGGGTCCGGGGGCGGATGGCGAACCGTACCCGGGGGCGGGAGGTCCGTAGCCGGGGGCGGGGCCATACCCTGGGGCCGGGCCGTACCCGAGCGGCGGTGCGGCGCCCGGCGGCAACGCGCCACTCGCAGTCTCGTTGCTCGGGGTGTTTTCGCTCACAATTGCTCACCTTTCGCTCGGGAACGGTAAACGCGCTTTGACGCTGGTGAAACTACCACTCCTGCCTCGACAGAACCGTTCCAGTCGCATCGCGAGTCGCGCGACCTACGCGGACACTTGCGGTAAGGAGCCCGCCGGTTGAGCGACCTCCCAGCTGCGTCCACTGGCCCGTGCAAGGCGCTGACCAGTAGAAACGAGGCGCCAGGCACCATTTGGGAGGTTTTGGGTACCGGGGGTTGGCCGCCGGCCGGCCCGTATTTCAAGGCGTTCACTGCGCTAGCGGTGTGGGTGCGCTACTCGCTGCCCACCGGCCGCCCCGTATTGCAAGGCGTTCACTGCGGCGCGGGGCAATCCGCGGCGGTCCGCTGATTCGCTGTCGCCCCACTCAGGGGTGTGGCGGCCCAACGCGTCGTAGTTTCGGTGGCCGGGAGGGGCGGAGGTGACTGCGCGACGCAGCGGACGATCGAGATGTCCTGTGCTCAGTTCAACCCAGGCGAGCGAAGGGCAGCGGCAGTGCTCCTGGCCACTGAGGCTCGGCTTTCGCCACGGACCGTGAGCCATCCGGCACTTTCCATCTCGGAAGGTCATCTCAAGCCTCAGCGCTTCAATACATCAAGTCACTCTCGGTCCGTATTGCCTTGATCGATGCCGCGTTGTCCACCATGCCACGTCCATATAGAGGTTTTGGCTATTGCTGCCGCCACCCACAGCATCCCGATAGAGCTTTCGGCTATTAGACCAAGCCGAAACGCTCCAATCCGGCGACCCTAATAGCCGAAAGCTCTATTGATGTGACCGCGCCCTTCCCACTATTGACCAATACCTCTATGGATGCGGCCCGAACGGACTGACCAGCGTCGATTGACCCGAATCGGCTGGGCTGAGCAGGTGTCGTCAGTCAGGGCATTGGTGAAAAGACCCACTTCGGCCAAGACGGATGTGTTGCGAACCCGGAGGCAAGTCCTTTGATCCTCGACCAGCGCCCGATAAGTCACCAGCACCAATGCGAGGTTTCGCCTGTC
>JAIRXV010000159.1 GCA_031268115.1 Bifidobacteriaceae bacterium | reverse complement strand
GTCGGTCTGGACTGGCTCAACGGCCGGCGCTACCCGGTGCCCGACGACCGGGCCAGGGCCGCGCTCGTCGGGCTGGGCATTGGCCACGACGCGGCCGACTTATACCGCGCCATGGTCGTCGCCGCCGTGATGGGATCCAGGGCGATCTTCGAAGGGTTGACTGCGGCGGGGATCGGCTTCGAACGACTGGTGCTCGTCGGCGGCGTAGCCCGCAAATCACCGTTCGTATGCCAACTCATGGCCGACGCATTGGGTTTGGACGCGATGGTCGCGCGCGATTCGGAAGTCTGCGCGAAGGGCGCGGCGATCTACGCTGCCGTCGCAGCAGGGGTGCATGCTTCGGTGCCGACGGCTCAGGCGGTCTTATGCCCGTCGTTCGAAGTCGACTACCGTCCCTCGCCCGAGGGGCTGACCTCAATGGGACGAGCCTTCCAGCGCTACCAGGCGGCGGCCTCGCTAGTCGGGGACCGCTGGGATGGTGACGGACTATGACGTGGACTGTGCCGGGACTGCGGCCGGGCGCCGTGGCTATCGTTACAGGGGCTGCTGGCGGCATCGGACTGGCCATCGTCCGGTCGTTGGCGGCCGCGGGAGTACGCCTGGCCTGCTGGGACAGGGCGGACGCGAACCTCGAGCGGGCGGTGGCGGAGTGCGGGCTGGCAGGGGCTGAAGGTTTGGCCGTGCCGGTGGACGTGACCAATCGCGAGGACTGCAGGACCGCCGCACGGCTGTCGGAATCCCTGGGTCCGGTGCGCTATGCCGTCAACTGCGCCGGCATCGACCGCCTGCGGGCCACGGTTGACATGACCGACCCCGAGTGGAGGGAAGTGCTGGACGTCAACCTGTCGGGCGTGCTGTACTGCTGCCTCGCTGAATACGACCTGATGAGATCTCGCGGCGGCGCCATCGTCAACATCGCGTCGATGTCGGCCTCGGTCTTCAACCGTGGCGCGCTTCCTCACGTTGGCTACAACGCCTCGAAGGCGGGGGTGGTGCAGTTGTCGCGCTGCCTGGCCGTCGAGTGGGCAGGAGACGGGATCCGGGTCAATTCCGTCAGTCCGGGCTACACCCGCACGGCGATGACTGACCGGAACCCGACCGAGTTGAACCTTGCGCTTGTCGCGAATGTCCCACTCGCCCGTATGGCAGAGGTTGACGAGATCGCCGCCCCCGTGTCGTTCCTGCTGTCTGATGCGGCCGCCTACATCACAGGCCACGACCTCCTGATAGACGGCGGCCTGACGGCCTGGTGAGGTCACCAGGCAATAACGGAACCAGCGGAACTTGCCCGTCGTGGATCTCGATGCGATCGCGCCGACGGCCGAGGGGCCGTCACACCGTCAGCGGTTTCCTTCGGCGCCCGGCGTGGCGAACTCGTTCCCAGCTCACCAGATGGCTATGGCCGTGTGGCCGCGTATGGAGCGTGAGGCCCGGCTCCGATGTTCCTTCAGTTGACTCGAAAGTTCTGGACGCAAACCGGTCGGGATGTTGGATCGGCGCCTCGCGGATTGCGGCCTGATGGGGGCCTGCGGCGACCTCGCGGCGCCATTTGCGCAGGTCTTTGACGCTGACCCATTACGCATACCACGATCACAATCGGCTGCCTACCCCTGCCAACATATCCTACCGGCGTGTCCCGACACGTCATCCCAGCAAAACCAACACCCAACCAAATTCGAGAGACCGTGCGGGCGCTCGAAGAGGCAGGGGCACCTAACCCGCACTAGAGTTGCATTCGTACCGACACGGGCCGGGACAGGCGGTTCGCAAAGGGAATATCAGCGTTGGTGTCCGTCGGTCCGGATCCGAACAGAGATCCGGTCGCTGTCGTCCGTGTCATTGATGTCTTCAAGCACAGCGATTTCCCGATGTAGCACGTCAAGGTCGAGGTCTGGGCGGCGATGCCCAGCTGCTCGACTATGACGCCGATTCACCGCAACGGGCAGTACCGCTTCGGCAGACGGGCTGGGGACTTGGGCGCAGATGTCGCCCAGCGGTTCGCGTCCATATCCGAAGCACGCCGTAGCCAAGAGGGCTGACATATGGCGTTAACCCCGTACTGACGTGTCAGCGGACGCAAGCGCGCCGCATCCCTCACACTGTGTTGTACAGGACGCCGACTGCGCGTCCAGGAGGAGAACCATGTCACCACGGCATCGGCGAGACACGTCACCGTGCCCGACGGTCATCTCCGGAGAAGGCAAGGGAATATACCTAGTCGAAGGCGCGCCTGAGATCTCCCCTGGAAGACCGTCTGAGAAGGAGGGCGACTTCCCGATGCGGCACGTAGAGGTGTGAAGTGTTGGCGCTCACGGACCTGTCGCGGATCTACTACGACAACGCGTTCCTGCCAGGATGGGGGGAAGAAGACCTGGCCGAGGATGTCGCCTGCTGGTTCGCGTCCGTGTCCAAAGCGGTCCATGGCCAGTTGTGGCGACGGGTGGTCGTGCTTCTCGACCGCCAAAGGCGGAAAATCACCCCGGGGCGCTATGACGAGTTGTCCGATGACCCGGACTATTGTACCGTTGCCCGGACAGTGGTGGGCGATGTTGTAGTCTGGACGCATTGGATAGGGATGGAGCATAGAGGATCCGAGCACACGCCCCTTGTCTTCGAGACGGGAGTTCTTAACGGGCGTTTATGGAGATTCAACGAATACCATGCGGATGAGGCTGAAGCCCGGGCCGGGCACGAAAGGTTCTGCGACAGGGTTCGCGACGAGCAAGCTCGCTTCGCGGCACTCGTCGAGAGACACCGCGAGTCGACCCGTGAACTTCTCAACGACCTGGACGAGTATGGGGTCGGCATTGGTCTGCCGGATTTCGTAGACACAGGCAGTATGTCTATTCTGGTAGACCTCATCCGCGATATCGCTGGCACCGGCGAATAAGGACGCTGCCAGGCTTCTTTCACCCGGCGCCGTGCGTTCCGCGTCGTCGCTCGACACGTCCACGGCCGACCGGCTCGCCGCCTGGGTCGCCCCGGGCGCAGAGTCTAACCTCGGCGCAGTGTAGTCCGCGTGGGACTGGGTCGGGCGCGAGCGCCGGGTGGAGCGGCTCTACAAGAACTGGATAGCCGAGAGTGTTCTCGGTATAGATTCCGAAGCGATGCTGTTTGAGGAGTTCCACGTCGGCGGTCTCCGACGTGGGTGGAGTCGCCTTTGAGGTAAAGACCGAGTTCGACTCCGTGTCCAGGTTGGAAGGGCAACTAGTGGTTATGTCCGTTAATTCGTTGGGGGTGGGGATGGTTGTGGGCTGGGGTGGGTCCCGGGTGCTGTGGGGTTGGTTCAAGGGGTAGGGGGCGCGGTGTTGGGTGGGTCCTGGGCAAGGAATACCCAGGCGTGCGTGCTCTTCGCGGTCTTCGGAAACGTCGACATGCACGAAATGGCCCATAATCGAGGCCCCGCGAAGATCGACATGCACGAAACGGCCCTTATATCCGGTGTGCGGGCCTCGACATGCGCGAAACGGCCCTTTGTGCGGTGTACTGGGCCAGTTTTCGCTTAGATATGGGCCGTTTCGCGCATGTCGAGGCCTGGGAGGTCGAATTAGGGGCCGTTTCGCGCATATCGACCCGTGAAGCACCCCGCATAAGGGCCATTTCGCGCATATCACACCACACCCACATCCACACCCACCAACCGGGGCCAACGAACTTACGCACATGACCATAGCCATGCGGGTTCGATTCCCGTCGTCCGCTCCAGCGTGCCAATCGGGTTCTCGGCTCTCTCAAGGATCCCACCACACACTCGGGTGAAACTACTGTCGCGAGTAAACCGTGCCCGCTTCGGCCCGCTGGCCCAAGAGCTGCGAAACCGTCACAAACGTGTAGCCCTTCTGCTCCAAAATCTCTATTGCCCGAGTCAGGGCCTTACCTGTTTCCGCGAGGGTGTCGTGCATGAGGACGATGGCGCCCGGCTCAGTATCGCGTTTGACGTGCTTCAGGATTCGTTTGACGCTCTTGGTCTCCCAATCTCGGGTATCCACCGTCCAAAGGATGAGCGGCAGGTCCACGTGCTCGCGCACCTTGGCGTCGATGGCGCCGTAGGGCGGGCGGACCAGGCGCGGGGTCACGCCGGTCAGCTCCTGCACGGCCTTGTTGGTTTTGGCTATCTGCAGGCGTATTGCCCGCGGCGACAGCTTGGTTAGGTATTTATGATTCCAAGTGTGGTTGCCCACTTCGTGGCCCTCGGCCACAACTCGTCGGAGTTGATCGGGAAAGAGATTCACGCGATATCCCTGGACAAAGAAGGTCGCCGGTACGCCCTTGGCCGCCAACACGTCCAAGATCGCGTCAGTGTGTGGATCGGGCCCGTCGTCGAACGTCAACGCGACGCATTGGGCGGTCGCGCAATCCACTGCGGCGCCGCCCGATGGCCCTTCGGAATCCGACGATGCCGGTCCCCCGCCACCCGTGGCGTCCTTCCCCGTGCCCCCCGCCACCTGGTCGTCGCTGCCGGGCGTGCCCTGCGAGCCGTCCGGCCAGCCACCGGGTCCGGCCAGTCCGGCCCCCGGTGAGTCACGCCCCGCCGTGGCCGAAGAACTCGGGCTTGGTACGCCATCGGCCACGCCTGAGGCGGCCTGTTCCGCCGGTGTCTTCACGGCGCGGGCCAACACCAGATACCCGACGCCACCCACGATCAGCACTATGGCTGCCACCAGCGACGGAACCAGCCACGCCCGCAGGCGTTCAACTGTCGCTCCCCGCATCCACCTCGGTGCCACTCCCGCTCCCCATTCGCTTCTGCCCGCCGGTCCCATCGTTCGCCGGGGCCTCCAGTGTGCCATCTTCGGCGACGGCCCCCGGCCACCCCGGCCGGTGAGTCCAAATGCGCGAAGCGGGTTCACGTGCTTGTCAGGCGCGAGTTCCCCGCGTATGGTCGCGTGTGGCCGGGCAGCCCTGCCTGAGTTCCGCGTCCACCGCCCCGAAACCCGAGGAGACCCACATTGCCTGCCATCTACTCCGACGCCACCCAACT
This sequence comes from Bifidobacteriaceae bacterium, assembly GCA_031268115.1. Classification (GTDB taxonomy): domain Bacteria; phylum Actinomycetota; class Actinomycetes; order Actinomycetales; family WQXJ01; genus JAIRRT01. Next base: position 698 of record JAIRXV010000159.1, on the reverse strand, counting down.
GATCGGACGCACGCCCCTTGTTCGCATCAACCGGCTCGCGCGGAACGCCGCCCACGGGGCCCAGATTGTGGCCAAACTTGAGTTCTACAACCCCGCCAGTTCCGTTAAGGACCGCATCGGCGTGGCCATCGTGGACGCCGCCGAAAAGTCCGGCCAGTTGCGGCCCGGCGGCACAATCGTGGAAGGCACCAGCGGAAACACCGGCATCGCCTTGGCCTTTGTGGGTGCCGCCCGCGGATACCACGTGGTGTTGACGATGCCGGAATCCATGTCTAAGGAACGCCGCGCCTTGTTGCGTGCCTTCGGGGCAGAACTCGTGCTAACCCCGGCCTCGGAGGGAATGAGAGGCGCCGTAGATGCGGCCGAGCGGATCGCCGCCGACCGCCCCGGAGCCATCCTCGCTCGGCAATTCGCCAACGCCGCTAACCCGCAAATCCACCGCGAAACCACAGCGGAGGAGATTTGGGCCGACACCGATGGCGGTGTGGACGCGGTAGTTGCCGGCATCGGCACCGGCGGCACAATCACGGGCGTGGGACAAGTACTCAAGGAACGCAAACCGGAAGTGGCGATCATTGGGGTCGAACCGGCCGAATCCCCCATCCTCAACGGCGGATCCCCCGGCCCGCACAAAATCCAAGGCATTGGCGCGAATTTCGTTCCGGAAGTGCTGGACACCGGCATTTACGACGAAATCC
>JAIRXV010000147.1 GCA_031268115.1 Bifidobacteriaceae bacterium | reverse complement strand
CCCCGGCTCAACCGTCTGGGCTTCCACGCCGTCCACCCGCACGACCTGCGATACGGATAGATAGGGAGCGGAGGCGTGGGCCAAGGGCGCAAGCGCCCCGCCGGCCAGGGTGAAACACGCGACAAGGGGAAGAAGGTTACGGCGGCTACCTGCCAGGGTCCGCGACATGATGGTCATCTCCGGGAAGTGTTGAGAGTAAAACTACACAAGCAAGGATTGTGCTATCGCCTAGCTTCCCCTATCATGCCGGGGCCGCGCAAGCCAGCGGACACCTCGGACGGCTCAAACAGCCCCCTTGCGGGCTCGCCGGGGGGCAGCAGCGAAGCGCGGACCAGGGCAAACGCGCCGCTGAGATTTGGAAACATATTCGATAAAGCCACGGCTTGAACGCTGGCGATGGCGGCAGAGAGGCGGCCTCAGCGGTCGGAGTACTGGGGTTTGGGCTGAGTTCTCTGTGTCGGGGCCTCGTTGGTGTGGGTCGTTGCGGGTCCTGCCGGACTGGGCTTCTGACCAGTCGCTTTGGGCGGGAGACCGGTGGTTCGTGGCCGGTTGGTGGGTTGGTCGGCCCGGGCGGCAGCGATCGGTTGCGCAGACCGCCGGGTTATACGTGAGGGCGCTTCTCAACGCCGGGAGTGTTCATTTGGCGACCATATCGGCTGGTCCTGGGGCGGTCAGAAGGTCCGGTGTCGATGCGGATGCTCTGGTCGGGGTGGGGCCGAGGCCGGGGTTGGGCAGCTGCTAAGCGGGATGGGTGGGATGGGTGGGACGGACCGGCTGGGCAAAGTGACACCCGCGTCGACCGGGCAAGGCGAAGCCCCGACCGGTCGGGCCGTGGCAGTCAGCGGCTGGGGCGGCGGCGCTTTCGCTAGCGTCTCAGGGTCGGTGTCGAGGACCGGCTTGGATCGGGTGGTTCCGGACCAGACTTGTACGGGTTACATCACTTGTACGGGTTACATCACTTGCACGGGTTACATCACAACGGTCTTGACGGGACTGGGGGTGGCCGCAATGGTGCTCCAAGACCGGCCCCACCGGTCCAGGCCAGTCGAGGCCGACTGTCCGCTTGTGTTCGGGCCAGTTGGCGCGAGCTCGCGCGGGACGGGCCAGTCGCTGCGGGCCGGATCGATAGAGCTTCTGGTCAATAGCGGGCCGGGCGCGGTCAAATCGATAGAGCTTTCGGCTAATAGGACGGCCAGAATCCAGCGTTTCGACTCCATCTAGTAGCCAAATCCTCTATCGGGATCCAGCGCGCCGCAGTCCTAATAGCCAAGAGCTCTATACAGACGCCACATGGTGTACGACGCAGAGAGCGCCGCGATGCGAGGCGAGGCAATACGCCCCGAGACGTCCCTGGTGCCTTGAAATGCCGCCCTTTGGAGCCGGTCTCCCGAGATGGAAAGTGGCGGACCACTTGGCGGCCCGACGCGAAGCCCCATATCGCGGCCACGAGATAGGAGCCCGCCCAGCGACGCTACCCGCGCCGTTTCAACGACTCAGAGCCTTATAGTAAACTCCTAATTCGAGGCCAGCCGCAGAGGCGTGGCCTGCGACAACACTAGGCCAGGCGGGAGTTTATGATAAGGCTCTCAGTGCGCTCCACTCAGGCCGGTTGACATACGCGCCGAGCCCCACTGCCCCCGATATCGGCGAACAAGCACGGATGCCCCGCGGCCACCTCTGCCCCGACAAGGGTGCCAAGCTCTCTCAAGATACCGGCGGAAAGACACACAAAGCCCCCACGGTGAGCTTTGCCTCTATCAAGGATCGCAAACTCACCCAAGATACCGGCGGAGAAACGCCAAAGTGCCGGGCAGCGCGTCGCTAAGATAGGCCTGAGCGTGGCGTGTCCCCCGCAACACCATCGTCTCAACGCTCACCCCCGCCCCGATTAGCGAGAACGCCATTAGCGCCACCTCTTTGGGCGGAACCAACTCGTTCAAGGAGCCCGCCAGGAACATCGGGCCAGTCTTCGCTCCAACCCGGTGGATGGGCGTCGCGGCCGTTGCTTGACTCAAATCGCCGCCCAAAAGGTTGCCCACCAACCATGCGTAGTAGGAATCGTTCGCTCCGGTCTGGTCGATTTGTTCGGCCGGGGTTTCGGTGGAAATGTCCATCCGCGTGGGAGTTACGCCGGGGTGGTCCGCTAGAAATCCGTCAAGGTTGAGCAGACCCGACCACGATGCCGCGGGTACCCCATAGCGGACCGCCGCCTCGGCCGCCAGATTCCCCCCTGACGATGTTCCAACCACACCGATCCGCGAACTGTCCTCAGCCAAGCCCGTCCCCTCCAGCCAGGCCAGAACGGAACCTATATCCTCGATCTGAGTCGGATAGAGGTTGAGGCGAGCCCCGCCATCGGCCAACCGATAGTTTGGGGCCGCCACGAGGTAGCCGGCTTCGGCCAACGCCGACGCCAGAGCGGTCTCAGAGGACTTGTCGCCCGTCCACCACCCACCGCCGTGAATGTCGACGATGACGGCCCTCGCCGCCGCTGTTGGACGGTACAAGTCGAGCTTGTGGCGAGGGTCGGGACCGTAGGGAAGGTTGCGGGCGATCTGAGGTGCGGTCATGGGCGGTCCTTTCGCGATCAACGCCACGCTACGCATGTCCGGCCGGTCGCAGCGGCAATCCCCCGGGGGATCCCGCCACGCGGCATAGCGGCGGGCACGATAAGGGCCGGCGCCAGCCTCGCGTCCGTGAGACTTCCCCGCCCGAAAGACCGCAGCGGACCAAGGCCCGCTTACGCTGTGCGCTCCGCGAGGGGAACGGACCCCTCACCCAAACACCGCGAAGGAGGGGTTCACCTTGAGTACCCCCACCACCACGCCCAGCACGTCTCGGGCCCCGGGCCTGCTCGACATTCAACAGCCCCGGTCAATTGTCCGGCGCCGCGCTATCGGTTTAGTCGCGGGCGCCGCCATGGCCGTCATCGTCTACTTGGCGATGCCGGCCAATTCAGCCGACCTGGCAACGCAGGCGGCCTCCGCGGCAGGTGTCGAAGACGTGGCGTTCGGGTTGCACCCGCTCAAAGCGACCGCCGCGCTTGCCGTCCTCATGGGACTTTGGTGGATGACCGAGGCGATTCCACTCGCGGCCACCGCCCTCATCCCAGTGGCGCTGTTCCCAATCCTCGGAATCTGCGATTTTCCCGCGGCGGCCAGCCAATACGCATCGGGAACGATCTTCCTATTCATGGGCGGGTTCATGCTTGCCCTCGCAATGCAACGCTGGAACCTGCACCGGCGCATCGCTCTCGTGGTGGTCAGGATTGTTGGTACGAAGCCACGGCAACTAGTGGCCGGTTTCATGATTGCCACGGGCTTCATCTCCATGTGGGTATCGAACACGGCCACAGCGGTGATGATGCTTCCCATCGGCATTTCGATCCTCACGCTGGTTGGCGAGTTGGCCGGCCAGGACGCGAAACGAACCAAGTTCGGCACGTCACTCATGCTCGGGATCGCCTATGCCGCCTCAATCGGCTCCTTGGGCACGTTTATCGGCACACCTCCCAACACGCTTCTACGCGGCTACCTGGCGGAGGAAATGGGTGTGGAAATCAGCTTCGGCGCATGGATGCTCGCTGGGGTGCCGCTCGCCATCGTCTTCATGGCGTTCGCCTGGTGGCTCCTAACGCACGTCCTGTTCAAACCGGAGATGGCCGAGATACCCGGCGGTAGGGCGCTCATCGAATCCGAATTGAAAGCCCTCGGCCCGATGAATAGAGGCGAGAAGCTCGTCGGGATCGTCTTTGTCCTGGCGGCTGTCTCCTGGATCTACATCCCTACCGTCCACCCCGATTGGGGCATCAAGGACGAGACCATTGCGATGGTGGCCGCCGTAGTGCTGTTCCTCGTACCGGCAGCGCCGCGGCGGGGATCCAATCTGCTCGATTGGAAGACGGCCAAAGGCTTACCGTGGGATGTTCTGCTGCTATTCGGGGGCGGGTTAGCGCTCTCAGGCCAGTTTTCCGGTACGGGGCTGAGCTACTGGATAGGCGAACAGGCCAAGACCCTGGGCACGATGCCGGTAGTCTTGATTGTGGTGTGTGTCACCGCAATCGTTGTTCTCTTGACTGAGCTGACCTCAAACACCGCCACTGCCGCCGTATTCCTGCCGATTGTCGGTGGGGTGGCCGTGGGTTTGGGCCTGGACCCGATGCTGTTGACCGTACCAGTGGCCCTCGCCGCGACCTGTGCGTTCATGCTGCCTGTGGCAACCCCGCCCAACGCGATCGCCTACGGTTCGGGGCACGTCACGATGGGCCAGATGGTCAGGGCCGGTCTTTGGCTCAACGTCGCCGCGATCGCCCTGATCACGGCCGCGATGTACGCGCTGTTCATACCCGTGCTCGGAATAGTCGTGTGAAACGGGAAGAATCGGGCCACGGCGTTCGTCACACAAAGCGGACTTGATGCGGCGCCTCCCACTGGCATCGTGTGTCAGTCCGGGAAGGGGCGCCCTAAATGAACGTGTCGGTCAGTCTGCCATCGGACTTGGCTGCGCGCCTGGAGCGCGTGACAGAGCATACTGGCTGGTCGCAATGCCTGTTTGTGCGCGCCGCTTTGGCGGGACTGCTGGACGATGTCGAAGCGTTG
>JAIRXV010000130.1 GCA_031268115.1 Bifidobacteriaceae bacterium | reverse complement strand
GGTGTGGGCGGGAGGGCTGCTCGGGAGGGGTGGGCGGTTGCTGGCATTGAAGGGGCGGAGGGCGGAAGAGGAGCTGACGCGCGCAAGAAGGGAATTACATCGATGTGGTTTTGGAGAGGCGCGGGTGGTGGCGGTGACTGCGTTGCCTGGAGTGGAGACAACGTTTGTGGTGGAGGCCGGGTTTGTCGGTAGGGGTAGGGGAGCGGGAGCGGAGGGGCGCTTCGAGGGTGGGGGCAAGGTAGGAACCGAGGAAGGCCGGGGCGAAGAGGCTTAGGCCGTGTTGGCGTTGTTTCACGTGAAACAGTCTTGGATGTCAGGGGAGGGCGCTAACATCATCGGCAGCAGCGACCGCCGGAGGCGAAGGAAGTGCTCTTCCGGTGCGTTGGACCAACGGACCGATAGACGACGTTGTTTCACGTGAAACACCCCCGGAGAGACGAGAGGAAGCAGACATGAACCCGAGACGGCAAGAACCGCGCCACGCCGTGGCCGGCGTGCTCGACGGACGCCCCCTGGACACCGACCAGGCCTCGGCCTCAAGCAGCAGCACCCCCCCGTCCCAGCAGCTCACCGCCCAAAGAGACGCTAGTAACGTCACGGGCGCTGGAACCCGTCCAGCAGTGGACTTGGCCGAGCTAATTCCCGAAGCGGGCGAGGACACACCGCTCGCCGCTCAAGTGGCAAGGGACGCCCGGCGCAGGATCGCTCTCAAAGGAGCTGAGTTCCCACTGCCCACCGTCACTCGGGTCATCACTGTCGCGAACCAGAAGGGGGGAGTCGGCAAGACTACCTCGGCGGTGAACCTAGGAGCCGGGCTTGCAAAGGGCGGCGCCCAGGTCCTTGTGATAGACGCCGACCCTCAAGGAAACGCCTCAACCGCCTTGGGCGTGGATCACCGAGCCGGGACCGGATCCATCTATGAGGTCCTACTGGGTGAGGTCCGCATGCGGGAGGCGATCCAACCCTGCCCTCCGGTGGACGGACTGTGGTGCCTTCCCGCCACCATCGACCTGTCTGGGGCCGAAATCGAGCTCGTCTCAATGGAGCACAGGGAGTGGCGCCTGGCCTCAGGCCTCAAGGCCTTCCGCACCGATTGGATGGCCACCGGGCATCGCCGGTTCGACTACATCGTCATCGACTGCCCGCCGAGTCTGGGGCTACTCACCATCAACACGCTCGTAGCCGCCCGTGAAGTGCTCATTCCCATCCAGTGCGAGTACTACGCCCTCGAAGGACTGACGCAACTCTTGAACAACATCGAGTTGATCCGTCAGCGGCTAAACAAGTATCTCCACGTCTCCACGATCCTTATGACGATGTTCGACGCTCGCACCAACCTATCCGGCGACGTGGTCCGCGGGGTGCGGTCTCACTTCCCTGGCCTGGTGCTCGACACGACCATTCCGCGGTCGGTGCGAGTGGCGGAGGCTCCCGGGTACTCCGAAACGGTAATGACCTACGATCCCCATTCAAGCGGCGCCCTTGCCTATCTGGAGGCTGCACACGAAATAGCGCTGCGCGGAGCGGCCAGCGCGGAACAGGAGTAGCTATGAGCGAGAAGCGACGAGGTCTAGGGCGAGGTCTAGGGGCTCTGATCCCACCCACCACCGGATCCGACGCGGACCGAGCACTTCCCACCTCAAGGCCCGTAGACGTGTTTTTCGGGTCTAACGAGCCGCTGGCAAGCGCCCCAGTCCGCAACTCTTCACGGCAGGCCGAGTCTCCCGCGAAGTCGCCAGTGGAGTCCACTCCCGACTCAGCCGAACTGGTTCAAGTGCCTGGGGCTGCTTTTGCCGAGCTTCAGTTGAGCGAGCTACGGCCCAATCCGCGCCAGCCCCGCCAAGAATTCGACGAGGACGGTTTGAGCGAACTTACGGCCTCGATCCGGGAAGTCGGTCTGCTCCAGCCCATCGTGGTTCGCCCCTTGGACCGGCCGACCGACGGGGTTCGGTACGAGATCGTCATGGGAGAAAGGCGCTGGCGGGCGGTTGTAGCGGCTGGCCTGGAGACCATTCCGGCGATAGTGCGAGACACAGCGGATGAGGATCTCTTGCGCGATGCCCTCCTTGAGAACCTCCATCGAGCCCAACTCAACCCCCTCGAAGAGGCAGCGGCGTACCAGCAATTGCTCGATGACTTTGGGTGTACCCACGAAGAACTGTCACGCCGAATTGCCCGATCCAGACCCCAGGTCACGAACACGCTGCGCCTGCTAAAGCTACCGGCCCCGGTGCAGCGCCGCGTGGCGGCGGGGGTGCTAAGCGCTGGGCACGCCAGGGCGCTGCTGGCGTTGGCGGACGCCGGGGCGGCCGACCGCCTCGCCGCCCGCATCGTGGCCGAGGGGCTCTCAGTTCGAGCGACAGAAGAGATCGTCTCGCTGGACCAAGACACTCCCACCAAGCCCCGCCGCGCTCAGACCCGCCCGGGAACGCGAACTGAGGCTGTAGACGCCCTGCAAGACCGTCTCTCGGACAGATTCGACACCCGGGTCAAGGTGGCATTAGGCAAGCGGAAGGGCCGTCTCACCATCGAATTCGCCTCGGTTGGCGATCTCAATCGCATCTTGGCAATCTTGGCCCCGGAGGATCCAGGGCTTTTCAAGTAGCGCTAAGTGGCCGGGCCGATCGGCCAACTCATCGCTCTTTCCCTAAATCGTCGCAGGTCAAAGCGAAAGTCGAGGGATGCGGCTGGGTCCGAAGGCAGTACCCCAGAGGCTGAGTTCCGAACGTGAGCGCAGTGTCTTGGGGGATACCCATGTATCTCCGGTACCAACGGATCATCGCTTGGCGCTGGCCGGCCTTCTCGGTGAATCCGAAGTCGCCGGAGGCACTGGTCTTGGATATGAGGATTGGCGCGGGGGTGATTTCAATCGCGGGCGCCGACTCTTCGAGGGCACGAGCGACGGCGGTGTCGCGCGTCTCAACCAATCCCGCACGCAAGGACTCGGCCTGGATGACTGACACCGTGCCCTCGGCCTCAAGTCCAGCGCCGGCTAGAAACAAGGCCGACCCAATGACCGCCATCGTCCGCTGTCTCAACTGCGGGGGGAAGCGATCTCCTACAAGGTAGGCGATGGCGCCCACCCCTAACGCAATACCCCAGGCAGCGAAGGCGGTGTTCACCGCGTAGGTCCGCAGCGGCACGCGGCCCAACGCGTAGGCCGACAGAGCCGAGCAGACAATCCCAGGCACAAGGCCCCCAATCGCCGCGACCGTGAGCGCTCGCCACGCCCAAACTCGGCTGGGCCAACGGACCGCCGTGGCAATCACCAGGCCGAGCCCAACAGCGAGGCACCAAGCGGGCAGGCTCACGCGAAGGGGGATAACCCCGACACCGCGGACCGCGCCAGAGAGCGTCTCAGTGAGCGTGCTGGCAAGACCGCGCGCAAACGAACCCCGGCGCTCGGAGGCGCCCGGGGCAAGGAACATCAGCGCCAAAGCCCCGCCGCTCACGGCCACCGAAACGATCTCCAAGACTGCCAACCGGCGGATTCGCTTAGCAGCGACAACGCCCAGGAGGAGCGAATGCGCAACGAACAACACCAACGTAGCCGGTTCTAGGCACCCCGCCGCGAGCACCAGGACCACGATCGCCCAAGCCTTTGTCCAGCGCCCGCCTCCTCGCCACGCCTGTACCGAAGAAGCAGCTGAGGCCAGCGAAAATGCGACGGCAGTGACATAGAACATAGCGGACGAGACCCAAAGATACGAGTCGAAGAAGCTGGGTGCGGCGGCAATGGCCGCCACCGCGCCGCCAAGACCGATCACAACGGGTCCGGTGCGCCGCCAACGGGCGTTGAACGGAAGTAGCACGCCGGCTGCGTACCAGGTAGCCAGCGCCAGCAGAAGCACGAAAACGAGGCACAGGCCGGGGATCGCGCCCACCCCTCCCACCGCATAGCCCACCGCTATGGCCACAGCTCCCGTGTAGCGGCCGTTCCAAAGCGACAGGTACTGACCGAGGAACCCAAGGGTTCCGTATTGGTCGAGGTCGGCGAAGAAGCGGAAGTCATCGTTGTAGATGCGTGCGAGGCGGGCGGCCACGCCGAAAACACCCAACAGCGCTAGCGCACTCGTCGCGACCGCCAGCGCCGCCCAACCGACCAGGCGGTCCCGTCGTGTGCCGGACCTCTTACTGAACTGATCGATCGCCATCGAGAGAGGCCTCCAGCGGGGTCCGGTACAACGCGGGCAAAGAGTGACCCGCGGCGTGCGCGCCCTGGGGCAGAAGCGAGGTCTCCGGCATGCTAGCTGCCCTTGTTGCTGAAACGCGTGCAGATGAGCCGAGTCTTCGAATCTCGGGGTCCCCGCGGGAGATTTCCCCGTAGCGCAGCGAAGGGAAAAGATCCCGTGGGGTCCCGCTAGGAGCAACGCTGGCTTCTAGCCTGACTTTCCCTCTTAGTGGTGCGGTGGTTGACGTTCACGCTGGTGGGATGCCGTTTTTGGGAGGGCCGGGCGTATTACCTAAGTGTCAGCGGGAAGGCTGGTGCCGGTCGGCG
>JAIRXV010000286.1 GCA_031268115.1 Bifidobacteriaceae bacterium | reverse complement strand
TCGTCGCGTGAACCGTGACGCCACCCGTCCCCGTGGCCACGGCCGCCCAACCAGATAACGATCCGGTAACGGTCCGCGCTGACTGGCACACACCAGGGTCCACGACATGGATAGCCCTTACGGAGCAAGGCGCACTCGTGGTCCGGATATGATCACGGTGCTGTGGCCCTCATCGCAAGGACCAACTGGGCCTTCTCTTGGCGGTGGCTTGCGCTGTTGCCGTGGGGGCACGTCTAACTGATACCAGGAGGAACTCCCGTGGGGGAGAGTTTGAGTGGCACTGTGGCGCTGGTCACTGGCGCGTCGAGCGGTATTGGCCGGGCTGTGGCCAAGCGCTTGGCCGCGTCGGGTGCCGCAGTCGGCCTGGTAGCGCGGCGCGCGGAACGGCTAGAAGAGCTCGCGGACGCGATCGGTGCGGCGGGTGGCGCGGCGGTCCCGATCGCCGCTGACCTGACCGATCCGGCTGCTGCGTCGCGAGCGGTGGAGCGGGCGGTGGGGGAACTGGGTCGGCTGGACACGCTCGTGAACGCTGCCGGTGTGATGCTCAACGGCCCTTCGGAGGCCTCGGCGTTGGAAGAGTGGGAGCGGATGGTGTCGGTCAACTTGTGTGGCCTGCTCTATGTCACCAGGGCCGCTATCCCGTGTCTGCTCGCGGCCGCGGGGACGAGTCCTAGGTCGGTGGCGGACGTGGTCAACATCTCGTCGGTGGCGGGCCGGTTCGCGTCTGCGGAGGTGGCGGTGTACAGCGCGACGAAGTTCGCTGTCACTGCGGCGACCGAGGCTTGGCGCCAGGAGTTCACCACCCGCGGCCTGCGGTTCTCGGTTGTGGAGCCGGGTCGCACCTAGAGCGAGTTGTTCTCCCAGAAGGAAGGTTTGGCCGAGGGTTTTACCGCGACGTTCGGCGAGGTGGAGCAGTTGCGCGCGGGGGACGTGGCCGATGCCGTCGCCTACATCGTCACCGCGCCGCGCCGCGTCGCGGTCAACGAGATCGTGATCCGCCCCACAGACCAAGCGTGACACCAAAGGCTGCCTACGGCGGTAATGTCGTCCGGTTGTCATCCGCCCGACAGACCAGGCGTGACGCCGCAGGCCGCCCACTGCCGGGCCCGGCGGCGGGCGTTGGGCGGCCCGCAGGGCGGTGGAGACGGCCAAACCGCGTCAGGCGTACCCCCGCGGGCCCATTATTGGACGGCCCCTCGCGCCTTGCCCACGCGACACACGCGACGATCCCATCTGGGACGGACCCAGAGCCAACCCAACTCACGCCAGGCGAAGGCAGCCAAGCAACCCGACACCGCACCCTGTGGGATGATCGCCCGGTGGGATTGTTCACTTGGCTAAAGAGATCGAGAATGCTTGACGAAATGGACGCGATGGTGCTTGCTGGAGTCGCCAAATACTCTGACCTGGCCGAGCCGCGTGAATGGACTCACTACCTGTACGTGGCGGATGAGGCGGCTGCGCGGTCGCTGGCCATCGTGGTAGCCGACGCTGGCTGGGAAATCGAAACGGTCTATGAGAAACCTGATGGCAACGACTGGGTGGTGGTCGCCGAACAGCGAGGTGTTGTGCTGGATAAGGCGAGGGTGAGAAAGGCCCGGACCTTCTTCGAGCGGGCCGTGTCCCATTTCGAAGGAGGCAACTACGACGGCTGGGAGACGACCGTGTGAGGGCGTGCGCCGCCATCGTCGGCCGGCCTGCCGCCCACCCCCGACAACCGATGCCCCACGCCCACGCGGAGACGGGCCGCGCGCCTTGTGATCAGGGACGCCCCGGTGAGACCCCGACCCCCGAATCGCGTCGTTTTCCCATCGGAATCGGCCGGCGTACTCCAGAGGCGGCTGGATTCAGGCGAAACCGGGACCGTCCTGGAGGCGCTCACCCAAGCTCCCAACCTTCGGGCGCTCCCCGGGACCCACCCCGTCAGCCGCTACGAAGGTGGCCGGGCCGCCTCCTGGTGGAGGCATGAGCGCGACGGCGCCGCCCAGGTCGACCGCCGATGGCGTTCACCGCCTGCCCAACCCGCCCACCAGGTAGTATTCACAGGTCAGCGAAAGCAAACGGCAGATGAGAGGGTGCGGACCCAGTGCATATCCGTCACGCAGGCAGGGTGGCCGGCGCCATGGTGATGCTGAATCTGGCATGGGTCTGGGCCGGCTGCACGAGTGCCGGAGTCGGGGAGGGAGCGCTGCGGTTTGAGGAGCAGCCGTTCATCGAGGCTCGCGGTTGGACCATCAACGGCCCTGCTGACCGATGGATCATGCCGGCGGCCGATGACGGCGAACTAGCTGGCCTGCTCGCTGAGACTGCCGTGTGGGATCACCAGGGGTCAGAGCCCGGGCCGCAGGAGGTACCACCGATCCCGGGTGGCCAAACCGCCTTGCTTTTCTGGCTCTTCGTAGGGATGTGTGGGTGGGTTTCGCGGTTTAGGTGCAGGTGACACGCTGTTTCCGTCTACGATTTGGGTTGTCAAGTTCCAGGCATCGTAGGAAGGTCGGTAACAGCGTGT
>JAIRXV010000113.1 GCA_031268115.1 Bifidobacteriaceae bacterium | reverse complement strand
CCGTGTCCACAGTCCCGACCGGCCAGCCCCAGGCCAGCCACCCACCATTAGAGAAAAGCACCGACCTAGCAATACTGGCTGCTGCGTTTCAACTGGTCAGCGCTTCGCGCCGATCCAGTCGACGCAGTCGTCGGCCGCTTTATCAGCGGCCTCCTAGGTTCAGCGACGATTCCTCGAACTTGGTACCCTCCGCCAACGACGCAAATATCGGGGCGTCGATATCGACCTCGTCAGCGTCAACTTCCAGACCGAGTCGCTCAATGATCGCCGAAACGACTTGCTTTTCTGTAACCTCTTCTGTCATTGCTATCCCTTACTCGCACATTCATGACCAAATAGGGCAACGGCTTACAAGCACAGGAATCCCCCCCCCCCCGGGCTTAAGTCCTATTTTCCTTCCTGGTCACCAAGACCGAACTGCGTGCCCGGCCCGTCTCGGACGCCGGCGACGGCTACTACCTCATCAACCGCACCCGGGCGTGGAACCAGATCGACCAGGCCCTGGGAACCAGCCTCGACACCAAATGGGCCACCGGATCGCGGGGGGCGGGCCGCACTACTCTGGGAGCACCACTCGGGGTAGCGTTTATGCTGGTAAAACAACACATCTGCACTGCACCGCACTGCATTGGGGCCACCTATCGGACTCGAACCGATGACCGTCCGCTTAGCCGATAACCGTTTTCAACAGCTTTTGGAGGGTTGCCGCTGCTTGTCATCGGTGCAGGTCAACATCAGGGTTGATATGCATCCTCGTGCGCTTTGGTGCTCCTCGTTGCGGGAACCCTGGATAAGTGCAACACTTACCGGATGCAGAATGTCACGCTAGCTGTCAGGGAGTCAGATTTGCGAGCGGCCAGGATACGGGCCGCAGCGGAGGCGACCACTGTCACCGCCGTGCTGCGCTCGCATCTGGTCGAATACGCCCGCGGAGCGCCCCCCGAGCAGGTCGCCCAATCGTGGCAAACCAGGGTCGCGGCGGCGGCGGGCCGCTATCCCTCGCGGCTCGGGCAGAACTACTTGGACGAGTTGCGCGCCGAGTGGCCGCAATGAGCGGCGCGGCGGTGGTGGACGCCAGCGTTGTGATCGCCTGGCAAGACGCCGGCCATCCACGGCATCGGGAGGCGAAAGACCTGTTGGAGGCCTGGGGGCCGGACTTCGCCATGCACAAGCTGAACCTGGCCGAGGTGCTGGTGGGCTTGGACGAATCGGACTGGAGCCCCTTTATCGAGTTGCTGCGCCAAGTGGGCTTCCAGTTCCAATCGACCGGCCCTGAGCAGCTAGCCCGGGCGCGGCAGCAAACCGGCCTCAAAATGCCAGATGCCTGTTCGTTGGCGCTGTCGCGCGCCAAGCGCGCAACAGCCCTCCTAAGTTTCGACCAGCGACTGACGGCGGCGGCCCAGGCAGATGGCCTGGCCACCGGATAGCAACCTGGAGCCACCCGCCGGACCCGAACCGGTCACCGTCCGGTCAAGGTGATGGCGACTGATCCGGACCACGTCCACGTTGGCAAGCACCACCGCCACGGTGGAATTGAAACGCGCGAGATAGGGGAAGCCATTCTCCTGGCCCTATGCCGGCTCGCGAGTCGGGGCGGCCCCGATCCGGGCCTCGGCACGCTTGATGCCGACACCCAAAGCCGCCGCCGGGTTTTCCAGTACTGGGCCGTGCCCACACATCAAGCTGGACGGCTCAAGGCCGGCGAGGCGCCGCGCGCTCCGCAAAGCGGTGACGGCGCTCCAGGTCCTCCACGTCACGAACGGCCAGGCGGCCCGGCGTTCCCCGGCCACCGCCAGGCCGCCTCTGGTGAAGAGCGCGTCGCCAGCGATCAGCGTCCCGTCTCGGTGGTCCAGGTAGGCGACCGAGTCAGGGGTGTGGCCGGGCGCTGCGACCACTTCCAAGGAACCGACCGCGTCCCCCGGTCCCACCAAGCGGTCCGGCGCTGTCAACACGTTGCAGAACGTCCCCTTGACGGGTGCCGGGTCTTCGCCTGGCAGCGACTGCATGTGGCCCCGCAACAACGGCTGGGACCGCCCCGGCACCGCCACTTCGGCCTCGGGAAATACCGCCTTCAGCGCGTCGAGGCCGCCGATGTGGTCCGCGTGGACGTGGGTCAAGACGATCCGCCGGAGCGGAATCCCGGCCGCCTGGATGGCCCGCGCCACGCCTTTGGCGCCGGCCCTCATGGTGGTGTCAACCAGCGTCAGGCCGTCTTCCTCCCGCACCAAGTAGCAGTTGACTGGGAACAACGCGGCCCACAAGGTCAGTTGGGCGGCTTGTCCGTAGTGGCGAAGTCGCATGGCGCAATCCCCTTTCATGGCGCAATGCCTGACTCTGTCTTCGGGCCTCCCGCCGGGCCATCGGCCCGGCGGCCCGTTACACGTTAGCTCACGCCGGACGCGGCTCAGCTCACCCCGGCCAAACCGTCCGCGAAGCGGTGCGCTTCGGGGAATCGATCGAGTTCCACGCACCCGGCCCGCACTTCAGCGACGAATGTCAGGGCTCGGACGGGGTTGTCGTGGACGATGAAAACCCCGCCAGCGCGCGGAGCGCGTCGAGGCGCGCTTCGCGGTCTTGCACCAAGCGCACGCCCTCGCGCAGTGAAGTGATGCCGGCCAGTCTTGACGAGCTCCTCTACGAACGCCTCAAGCGGGCTGGATGTCGCTCGCGCGCAACTGGACCATTCGTCATCGGCCACCACCGCCAAGCGTTACACCGCGACACCCGACCTGGGACCAGACACCCGTGTAGTGTTCGCCAAGTTCGAGATCCAAGGTGCTGGCTAAACGGGGGCCAGACTCAGGCCGCCTGACCTCGCTCCCAAGTGCCGCCGGGGCGGTAGCGCTGGGTTGCGTGCAGGACAGCACGGGCCGGGCCAACTCGCTGTCGGAAGGTTTAGTCGAGGCGTATAGTTCCTCGGCCGTGATTCCGGTTCGATCAGCGATCCGCTTCATATAGTCCCAGGCGTCACCGGCGCGCCAGGGTTCGTAGTGGAGGTCAAGCACGCGCCGCTTCTTATCCTGAAACACACGAGGCAAGTTCGACAATTCCAACAGAAGCGCGCATGCGGCTTTGACGGAGTTGTCGCCTGCGGCCCGGATGCAGACAAACCCCAGCCTGGTGGCAAGTAGCGCGGGAAGCTCTTCCGGAGTGCTCAGGATATGGCGGTCGTCCGAGACCATAGCGTCGAAGCCAAGCTGGCTCAAAGCGATGATCATCTGCCGGTCTCCCATGTCGGAGAGCCTCGCGTCCACGCTGCGGATGCTCGTCAGTTCGATGTTGGGCGGCACTGCCCCCGCGATGGCGGCAACCAGGTTGCCCGGGAAGTTCTGGTCAGGGGCAACCCGGGCGGCCAAGTCGTGGTCATCACCGACTGCGGGAGAGAGGTGGCCCAAATCACTCCACTGCTAGGAACTTGGCGCGATCGGATGGCCGCCGCGGGAAAGCTGATCCCGCGCGCCAAGTCCCCATCCGATCTGCCGCCGCCGCTGCCCGCCGACGGCGCCGAACCGTTCGGTGCCGTTCTGAGCCGGATGCGGCAACAAGAACGCTGATGCCGCTCTACTACCTGGACACGTCCGCGCTCGTCAAGGTCGTCAAGGAAGAGCTCGGCAGCGCCGCCTTCCATGACCTGTGGACCAGCGGCGCCGAATTCGCCAGCAGCATCCTGACGAAGACCGAGCTTCTTCGCGCGGTCAGGGTTGGCGGTGACGCCGCGAGGCACCAAGCCCGGGCTGCGCTGCAAGCGGTGGATCTGCTGCCACTCGACAACTCGGTCGCCGAGGCCGCCGCCAGCCTCGCCCCGGCAATCCTGCGCAGCCTCGACGCAGTCCATGTCGCCAGCGCCTTGGCGCTTCTCCCAGACCTCACGGCCGTGGTCACATACGACACTCGCATGGCCGATGCCGCCCGCCTAGCGGCGCTGCAAGTGTTCACTCCGGGGACAACCTGACTGCCTCAAAGAGAACACGCCGCTGACTTGATACCAAAGGGCTGTCGGGGGGTGGGTGGGCGCCATCGGCCGTGTTGTCGGAGCAACCGGGAAAGGGTGGCCGACGCCGCCGGTTCTGGGGGCCGTCAAACTGGCAGAATGGAGGCGCGAGGAAGTGAGGAGCCAGATGACCAACGTGGACCCGCCTCCGCCCGCCGATCGGAGTCTCCCAGCACGAATCGAACTCGAGAGGATGGCTCGGGGCTGGTCGCGATGGGTGCTGGCGGACAGGATGACAGCGGCCGGATGCCGGATTGACGAGGACGCGGTCTGGCGGCTGGAGAGCACCGACCCTCCCGAGGGTGTGACAGCATCAGAATTGGCGGCGCTGGCGACGGTCTTCCGCACCGACGCGGCGGAACTCCTGCGGCAAATCGATCAGGTGGAGAAGGACCGGACCGGCGTTCTGCTCGGGCGTCTGAGGGCCATGGAACTGGACGTCGCCGATGCGCTGGCGCACTATGCCGACGCCTACGACGACTTCCTACGCAATCCGGGCGACAACCCGCCCACCAGCCAAGATGAGCGGGAATTGCGCCGGTACGCCGCCGAGCGGGCGGAAGGGGCGACCGCAGGACGGGCTGGCTGCGAGCCGTCCGGCGCGGAGGCGGCCGACATTCAGCCCGATCTCCTGACGCTGAGGCTCCTCAGGGCCGCCGAGATCGAACTCGGGGGCGCCTTCAGGGTCTACGTGGGCGTCTACCAAGACTTGGCCTCGCTGGACCCGAACCCCGGCGGGCGGGCCGGCTTCAGCCAGGACCAGCAGACGATCTACCAATACATCATGGGGCGTTGGCCGGCCGTGACCACATCCCGCGTCATGATCGACCTGACGCCCAGATTCGTGATGTGACCGGGCGCACCCGGTCGGGCGGCCCGGGGGCGGCCTGAACCGTGCGGCCAAGGCGGACGGACGCGAAGTGGCGCCGCCGCTCCACAGCCAACGGGGTGCGGGCGGCATCGTGCGGGCAAGGCTGAACTGGAGCCACCTATCGGACTCGAACCGATGACCGTCCGCTTACAAGGCGGGAGCTCTGCCAACTGAGCTAAGGTGGCCGGGGCTGCGTCGGGGCACCCGATGGTACCCCGACGCGTCCTCACCCTATGGCCTGAGGTGGGCCCTCGGCCAAATCGACGGGCGGCGGCACGATCAGGTGTTCGGGTCCTCGCCCGCCTTCACCTTAGCGACCGCTCCCTTGATGTCGCCACCGGACCAGGTATCCCACGCGACCCTCTTACCACCTGGGGCCTGCAAGAACACTCTGGGGGTGCCAGGTATCCCATCGGCCTGGGCCTGGTTGGTGACAGCGCTCACCCAGTCGGCCATTTCCATCTCCGCGAATAGCGCAGTGACTTCATCCGAGACACCCGCCTCCAATGCGATTTCGACCATCTCGGCGTCCGTCAAGCCCTCTGTGTTCTCATCCGGCTGATTGTCGAAGAGAGCCTCGTGGAACGCCAGGAACTTGTCGGGTTCGTCCCTCGCCACGGTGGCAGCGTGATTGAGGGACCTGGTGGAGTATTGCGTGTCGTTGGAATAGCCCTCTAGGAAAGCCACCGGGTGCAGGATCACACGGACTTCACCCGACTCGCGCAACTCCGCCAACCGCTTGGCGATTCCCTTCTCAAGCATCCCGCAATAGGGGCACATGTAGTCGGAGTAGATCTCCACGGTGACAGCATCACCCGACGATGGCGCCTCTCCCCCGGCCGTCCCATCGCGCCCCAACAGGATTCCACCGTTGGTCTGGGAGCCGGCCGGCTGAACCTCGACTGTATCCAAAGAATCTCGGGGGATCGTGAAATAGACTGCGAGCGCGAGGCCCACTGTAACTACGACGCCGCCGACGATTGACGCGATGGTGACCGTGCGTCGGCGTCTTGCCTTGGCTTCCCTCTCGGCCTTGAGCCGCTCGGCTTCGAGGCGGGCCGCCTCGCGGGCTTCGGCCCTGCCAGTGCTGGGGCGTTGATCGTTCCTGTTGCGTGCCATGATTTCCGTTCCTTTCCGCCGCGCCTACTGGCCGGCCTTGCTTGCGACCGCTTCGTCTAGCGGCGTCTGGAAGTCCCACTGTTCCGGGGGGCTGTCCGGGGTCGAGATCAGGACTGTTGGAGTACCGGTGATCCCGGCGTTCGAGGCCTCAATGGCCGCGTTGTATTGGGTGTCGACGTAATCCGGAGCCCAAAACTCGGCGGCCACGGACTTCGGCACTCCGACCCCTTGGGCCACCTCAACGATCTGATCGTCGGTCAACCCCTCAGTGTTCTCTGCCGGTTGGATTGCGAATAGCCCCTGAACGAACGCCGAGAAAGACTCAGGCGCCGCATTCGCTACGACATAGGCCGCGGCAGCGGCGCGCGAGGAGTAGTTGGTGCCCATTGAAAACCGGTCGAGGAATCCGATGGGATGCTGGACCCACGCGATTTGCCCCGAATCGACCATGCTTTGCAATTGTGCCCCATAGGCCTCTTCGAATTGGGCACAATACGGACACATGAAATCAAAGAACGTGTCGATTCGGACTGGCGGTTCTGTCGGAATTTCACTCACGGCGGCACCACCTTGGCCCACGGGAACACCGACCAAGACCAACGGATCCCCCTGTGGCGGCGCTTCTTCGCTTGGACGTTCCGAAGCCGTCTCGGCCACCGGATCATCGTTGTTCACCGCGCTCGTGTCTGCCGGTTGATCGCCCACGTTGAGCGTGGACGCCTCGTCGTCGGTATTCAAGCCCACCACCAAGGCGGCAATAGACATACCTAAGGCAGCGGTGGCGACCGCGCCCACCACCGCAATCCACGTCCCCAGCGACCCGGAGGGCCGCTGGACGGTTGGTTCAATCATTGTCAAGTCCTTTCGATTGGTGTCAAACGCAAAGCACCATCCAGGGATAGCGCGGAGCGCGGCCAACGCGCCACGAGGGCTGCGCCGGCGAGAAAGAGGAAGTCACGGGCAATATCGAACCCGTAGGAGGTACCTTGCCCGGGTGGCAGTTCACCGCCGCCGCCGAAGCAACCGCAGTCGATATTCAGTCCACGCGCCCACGCTTGGGCAATGCCCGCGATAAACACGATCATCAGCAGACCGAAGGCCGCCGCCGAATAGCGGGTCAGCAAGCCGAGTACGAGGAGCAGGCCCACGGATAGCTCCAGAACGGGCAGCATCACGCCGACAATGTTGGACACCGCCAGGGGCATCACCTCATAGGCGGCGGTCGCCCGCTGGGATTGGCGCAAATCGGCCAGTTTAGGCAAAGCCGCGGCGAGGGCAACTGCGGCGATCCCGAGCCGCAGCGCCAAGGTTATCCATGGCTGAGCCTGGGTCAACGGACCCAATCTGATGCGAGTATCGGAATCGGCGACCAACTCGCCGCGCGAAGATGTAGTTTCGGGCATATGCACGTCCTTGATGGAGGTTTCGGGGTGATAAGTTGACGCCCCTGGGTGTGGGCCGGCATCGTCCACAAATGCGGGCGTGCGGTCGGTACATCCCCAAAA
Source organism: Bifidobacteriaceae bacterium (assembly GCA_031268115.1). Taxonomy (GTDB): domain Bacteria; phylum Actinomycetota; class Actinomycetes; order Actinomycetales; family WQXJ01; genus JAIRRT01. Next base: position 4,115 of record JAIRXV010000113.1, on the reverse strand, counting down.
TGACGTCGCCTCAGTGATGGCGGCCGCCGCATCTCAACTGGTCTAAGACTCACATCGACCCAAGTGAGGCGGACCGCTAGAGACCACCTATTCGGCGGTCTAGGCGACGGCAAGAACTGGGGGTGCCCGAAGACCGGGAACAGCGAGAACTGGGCGGAACACGGGGGGCGGAAGAATGGGCGGCGCGTGGAGCGGCTCGCGGCATGAAGTCGGTATGCGGCTCAGCAAAGGAATACGCACAAGCCTTCGGACGATGCCGGTCCTCACCGCGCGAACTGCCCTCGCAGAACACCTCAGCAGGTGCATAAAGGCAAAGCCAAGCCCAGCGTGCGCAAGAAGCACAGGAAGGGTGACACACACCAAGACAGTGAGTACCTGTGCGTGAGTCCCGCCGGGAGCCATACTTCCCGGGGCGCACGCCGGATCGGCGTGGACGAGAGCGAAACGGGTCCCCAACCAGCCCACAGCACCGGGAGCGTCTATGCAGCTTGCGATCTGAAACCCGGCTCGCGCGAGCAAAGCGCTGGCCAACAAGACGGGTAGAGCCACAAAAGCGATCAGGGCGGCCGAGGCGCCAATCAACCGCCGCGCACGCCAAGCGGGCCCGGGTACACCAAGACCCGCGCTCGAAGGCGCGTTCCCGCCGATGCTTGCCCCAAGGCCCAAACCCACGATCCGAGCTTACGCCGTGCTTACCGGTTTGCGCCAGTGCCCCCATGCGTCAAGCACAAGGCGGCGCGCAGCTGTAGCTCGGCCCGGCGCTAACGGAACGCCGGCGCCGGCACACCGCCGGGTGCCAACCATGGAGCAAGGTCCGGGACGTTTCGGGCGATCCAATACGCCACTATCAACCCCAACAGCACCCACAGCACCCACGCGGGTGCGAGCCAGCGCCGCCCCTGGCCGGTCCACGCGCGGCGACACCACGCAAACCAAGCAGCCGCAACGTAGCCAAGGGCCGGCATCAGTGCCGGACTCATTCGCAACACCCCGGCCAGGTTCCCCTGCCCCAACGCGTGCAGCCCGCGCAAAGCCCCGCAACCAGGACAGTACGTTCCCGTCAGCGCGAACAGGGGGCACAGAGGGTAACGACCAGGTGTTAACGGACTGACGCGCTGAAGCAGCACCATGACGGCGCCCGCCGCAAGGACGCAGGCGACCGGCATCAGGAGCGCGCGCCACCGAGGCGAAGCTCTGACGCTGCTGGGCGCGCCTCCGCCATCGCCGGTCACAACGAAGAGATCTGTCAGCTTCCGTAAATATCCTGCAAGTTGACCGCGCCGAGTAGCGAGAGGACGAACAGGAGAACGCTTGCCGCCCCCCCAATGATCGCGCCGATTATTGCGAATCGCTTGGCTTTGGCGGACGAGGCCTGGGCACCTGCGGCATCGCCCAGTGCCCACTTGGAGTTGACTTGACTGGAAAAGACGATGGATACGATGCCCAAAGGCAGGCAGCACAACACTGTCGTCAGGATGGCCCACACCAAGTAGTTGGGGGGCGGGCCACCTCCGAATTGGGGTTGGCCAGGTGGCGGAGCGGGTGGGTAGCCACCGGGGTTCTGCGGCGGATAAGGGGATTGATCCCCGGGATTCGGGCCATACGTTGACATAGCGCTCAACTCTCTCGATGGGGCTATTGCTATCGACCGCGAGGGTACCATGTCAGCGTTGGTCAACTGCGTCCCCGAGTGCGCGAGTCGGCGCCCGGCCACGCCGGCTCGGTAATGCGATGCCCGGATTGGCCGAGGCGCCGCCGCAACATCCCGTGGCCCCCGCAAGGATGCAGTTCGGCCCCTCCGAATGGTGCCGCCCCACATCGAGCCATCGACGAGCAATCCGAAACCGCTTTCTCTAGCAAGGAGGCCGGGCGCTAAGGCTGCCAACGATCCCTCAACAGTCGCCCGCGGGTCGGGGCCGGTGCGTCGGCGTAGTTCGGTTGGAATGGAATGGAATGGACCGGTCCAGGGCGCGGTCTCCAGGAGGGCCGTGGGGGACCGGGTGACGACCCCGCTGGCCGGGCAGAGCGAAACCCGGACCAGCCGACACGGCGGCAGTGAGCGTCCGGGACCGCTGGGTTCTCGCCAACGTTTCCAGGGGGACAGTGAAGCACCGGGCGACGACCGCGCTAGGCGGGCAGAGCGAAACCCGGACCAGCCGACCCGCGGCGCCCATAACCGGCCCAACGCGGCACGGGGTTGCACTGCCGTGGCGGCGCTGCCGTGGTTGCACTGCCGTGGTTCACCGAGCTAGAGGTTTTCGCTATTGCAATCGATGCTCGCGACATCGGTTTAGAGGTCTTGGCTACTGGGTGGGTCTGCAGAGCGCGCATTTGGGGTTTGTAGTAGTCAAGACCTCTATTGATTTGACTGAGAGCTGGCCGCTAATGACCAGAACCTCTATCGCGAGGTCCGGTCCATCTGTCTGGGCCACGAGGGTCTCAGCGGGATCGCGCAACGAACCGCGCCCACACCGCTGTCACACTCGCACGGTCTGCTCGTCGCATCTTGCGTCAGGCCCAAACCCGGACCGCTGAACGGCCCAAGGTTGCGCTTCCAGGGCTCCACGCGCGGCCAACGCTCCCGTTCTCCCACGCCCCCACGCTCCCGTTCTCCCACGCCCACACTCCCGCACTCACGCTCCCGCGTTGGGCACGGGTCAGATGCTCAGGCCAAGTCCATCCATGCGGCGAGAATGCTCGGCGGACAGCTCGGCGTGAAGCGAACCCGCACCCGAGTCCTGCGAGAAGAGTTCCGCCATCGCCGGGATGCGGGCCACCATGCCGGTGGCGACCCCCAACGCATCGCCCGCCACGCGCCGGCCCCACAGGGAAAGCCGCGCCTCGCGCCGCCCATCTCCCCTGATCGCGTGGACCAGCAACGCGCGCAAGTAGTCCGCTCCCGCGCAGTCCTCCAGCAACCCAGCGAGCAGACCCGCCGCCAAGGGATCGAGCCGCGCCGCGGCCGTCCGCTGCATATCCACAGCGATCCCGTGCGCCAAGTAGGACCCCAGCGTTCGCTCCCACCACTGGTCGGTGCTTAGTCCCCGATCGAACCCGGCCAATTCACGCAGATAAGGTGTCATTTCGCTGAAGGCATCGACCCCGAGTTCGCCCAAACGCCGGCGAGCCAACGCGCAACGGTCCTGTTCTGCGGCGGCGATGTCCGCCATCGTCACCCTGATCGCCACTCGATCCGAGGCCGCCGCATCGCGGGCATGATGGCAAAAGGCCGTCTGCTTGGCGGCGGCCGCGAAGGCCAGCACGGACACGGCGGCAGCGCGCTCGGGCGACCGTGGAGCCGGCAACGCGCCATCGGCGCCCTTAGCGATGCCCCAGCTTTCGTAGCGCGCACGCGCCCCGACCGGATCGACCGGGGCCGAGGCACCACCCTCGCGGATCACCGCGTCTGGCCAGTCCATCTGTCCCGTCGGCAAGGCGTGTGGCCCGGTGACCGGTCCCGTTACAGAAGCGGACGATGGCGGCCCCCCGCCAGGTTCGGAGCGTTTCACACGCCTCAGGGTATCCCCCGCACTCGGCGATGGGCTGGTCTGCGGCTGGGAAGGTGGGGTTCGGCCGTGGGGACGGTCAGGGTCCCTTGCCCGGGTCCGGCCCGCCGTGGCAAAGTGCCCGCAGGACTCGGGCGGGTGTTGCTCATCCCTGCCTCGGGACAAACCGGCCCGCAGCGCGGAGGCCCGTTCGATTGATTCGATGCCAGTGAGGTGGGCGAGCGTCTCGGGACAAACTGGCCCGCAGCGCGGAGGCCGGTCCGATTGATTCGATGCCAGTGAGGTGGGCAAGCGTCTCGGGACAAACCGGCCCGTAACACACAGGCCCGTTCGATTGATTCGATGCCAGTGAGGTGGGCGAGCGTCTCGGGACAAACTGGCCCGTAGCGAGGAGGCGGGGCCAGCCGTGATACTCCGCAGACGGTACCAGGGCATCGCTTCTTGCACCGGCCCGTAACACGGAGGCGGGGCCAGCCGAGGTGTTAGGTGTCGAGGTGCCTCATGTCAAGTTGCCCGCGAAATGGTGTGTGGGTGCCTCACTGGAGTTGCCCGCGAAATCTGGTGGCCTACGGGAGTTGTTGCTGGGTGTCTCACTGGAGTTGCCCGGGA
>JAIRXV010000110.1 GCA_031268115.1 Bifidobacteriaceae bacterium | reverse complement strand
ATCCCAATGGCGTATACCAGGCGCTGTTGGGTCTACGCATACAAACGACGCTGGCCTCCATGGGAAATGCCGGCACAAGCCACAAGAAGGGCCGCCACACGGCCCTGGCAAAGAAAGGGGAAGGGCAGTCATGAAAGAGACAGCATCACACAACAGGACGGCACAGCCAAGGGCCGCCGCCGCGCGGGCCGTGGCCACGGCCACCGGCCCGAACGCCACACCGTACTCGCCGGCTACGCGCGTCGCGGCCGCTTCGACAATCTGGGTGGTCAACTCCGCGGACGGTTCGGGAACTTCGATTACCTCCAGGAAATCTGTCAACACCTGGCTGCCTTGGGTCAGCGCGGTGTGTTCGGCCGTGTTGACCACAAGTATCAGTCGATATTCATTGTGCGTCAACCGCCGCGCACAGCGCTCGAAGTTCTCCTCAAAATAGGGAGCGAAACCCTCAAGGACGTAGATCCGTTCCGGTTCGGCGTCCATAAACGCGAAGACCTTGTCCACGGCGGTCTCATAATCCCCGGCCGGGAGCCCCGCCAAGTCGAACTGGATCACGTGGGTGTGACGCAGGGCCGCGAATCGACCCGAACGCAAAGCGGCGGCCAGCACCTGCGCCATCGTCGATGCGCCCACGCCGCGTTCTCCGTGCAGAAGCACGTTGCGAGTCTTCTTGCGAAACATCACTTTGACTATGGCCGCGGTCAAGCTGTCGCGGCCGACCGGCTCCGAGGAGCCACCCGTCAAATCGCGCACCGGGCAAATGTCTCGCGGCAGATACGGTTCGATGACCTCAGGCTCAGGAACTTGGCGGAGCAGGTCCGACAGCAGCGGCCGCGGCAAAGAGAGCGCGTTGTCGATTGTGTACACGACCTGGGGATCGGTCGAAGCAAGCAATCCCCGCAACAGTTCGCGTTCACCCGCCGCAGGGACGCCAGTTGCGGCCGCCGAACTCACTGCGGCCTGAAGCATATCCGCGAGATCCGGGGCGAACGATTCGACACCGGGTTCAAGCGGCACGGCGGCGGGCAACGCGGGGGAATCGATCATCGTCCCAAGCCAGTTCGACACCGCGGTCGTGTTGGCCGCGACCCCCGCGCGGCGCAACACCAACTGGGCGTATGTGTCCTTATGGGAAATCATCGCCGCCAACAAATCGACTCCACTGGCCTTGTCCCGGCCCGCCTTGGCCGCCAAAGCCAGCGCCCGCTCAATCGCAAACAATGCGCGCGGGGTGACGGCCGCTTGGTCCAGAATTCCGGCCTCGAAAGCAGAGGCTTTAGCCGAGGCCACGCGCAGCGCGTCGATCAGCGAAGGCGCGTCGAAGAGCGACGTCAGCAAATCGCCGTCGGGTAGCTCGCTGGCTGCGGCAAAAAGGGCGGCCAATAGGGCAGGGATAGTGGCGCCATCGTCCAAGGCCTCAATCAGTGCGGGCATCGGAGCCCGCCACGCGCCACGCTCAAATGGGTTGATCTCACGCGAGACCTGCTCACCCACCAAATCGAACGCGGCCAAACAGTCCGCTGGGCGCACACCCTCGGCCGCCCGGGCCGCCACCAGGGCCGCGGTGTCGCGGAACTCGGCGCGATCCTCAGCGGCCAGAGCCAAGAACTCAGGCGCGTCCCAACGCTGACTCATGACTGAGGCCAACACATCGGCCTCGGTGACCGCGCCCAGGCGGCGGGCGGCCACCCGCGCCATGGTCGCATCGAGCAACGCGCCCAACGCCGGGGCGTAGATCGAGGTGTCCAACTCGGCAGTCTTGCCGTGCCAAAGCGTCATGTTGTTGCAACCCCCCTGGTCACACGGATCGACGTGGGTAGTTCGGGCGCTTCGCGCGGCACCGTGAACGTGTGGAGTTGCCCTGCGGCGAGCGACGGGGTGGTGTGGCGGGCGGAGGTGCCGTCCGGCCAGTGCAGCTCCGTTTCGAAGCGGCCTGGGAATGGGCCGCGCAACTCTAAGTCCACGCCACCGGGGGCAAGGCGAGCCTCAACCCAAATCGGGCCGTCGCAGCGAACCAAGGGTGCGGCATCGTCCACGGGCAGGCCGCGGACCGGCAAAGACCCGGCCTTAGCCCAGAGATTCAAATGGAAGTCGAGTTGCTGGCCGAAGTCGGGCGGAACCCGCAAGCCGGTGGCCTCAAGGAGCCGCGCGGTCGCCTTGCCGGCCGCGGACGGCTCATCGGCAAGAGCCCAAAGGCGCGGCGGGACACGAGGCGAGCCAACCGCGGCGCCATCGATCCGGGCGGCGTCCCACAGGCGACCCAAGAAGACCACGGCGCGATGGTCGCCCAACACTGCTTCGGCCAGGGCGGCAGTAAAACCAAGGTTGGCGCCGGTCAGAATGTCCAGCAGAGTGGGGATTGGGGTGGCGGGTTCAGGGAACGATGGCGCAGTGGCGGTTTCAGGGGACGATGGCGCAGTGGCGGATTCAGGGGACGATGGCGCAGTGGCGGGTTCAGCGACCGCGGCGGCCAAGAAGGCCGGGGCAGTCGGGTCGAAGCTGGGGTTGTCGGGCGGGTCAAGCAAATCGTCTAAGCCAATTTCCCACGCCTCAGGCGGAAGATCGGCGGCGTTCGGCGGGTCGAAGAAACTCACGTTGTCACTTCCCCTGGTTAGCGTGGTCGCGGCGGTGGGGTGCGCCATCGGCGGAAAGAACACAATGGGGCTCCGCAACGCCGAACACGTCCGCGGCCCGATGCTCGATGGCGTCCAACATCTGAACCGGCGGCGGACCACCCGGCCTACAGCCCAAGCGAACGGCCTGATCAGGGTGGTTGCGCAAAGACTCGACGTACAACGATTCCGAAACCTGGGCGTAAGTGGCGTGTGGTTCGGCGGCGTGGGCGGCGAACTTGAGGACCGACCACGCGGACTGACCGGTGAACCTCGCCCGAAACATGGCCACCGCGTCGCCTAGGGCAACTGGGCTAGCGAGCGCACCAGGCGGGCCCAGCCCGCCCACCACGTAAAACAGGACCGCAAATGCCAGTTTGGCGCGGACGTAAAGGTCCTGTGCGGCATCGTGCGAAGGTAAACCCAAACGGTGGGTGATGTCCGCCCACACCGCCGCGGGAATCCGCTGACCTCGCCCGGTCAGGCCGAACTGCGCCACGTGCCGGACCACCTCAATGGCCTCGGGGGCCAAGCCAAGGCGACCGGAGCGGGGAGCGTCGGGTTGGGCGAAGTAGGCACAGATAACCTCGGGGGGGCCGGCGGGGGATGGGGACGGGATTGCGGCGAAAGTAGACGGTGAGGTGCGAGCTAAAGCCGTGGGATGTTTAGCGGAAGGAACGG
>JAIRXV010000109.1 GCA_031268115.1 Bifidobacteriaceae bacterium | reverse complement strand
GGAGGTTGGCAGGGAAGGTGATGCCGGTGAGGCTGCTGATCTGGTTGCTGGTCAGCCCCAGTTCTTGGAGGTTCGTAGGGAAGGTGATGCCGGTGAGGCTGCTGATCTGGTTGTTGGTCAGCCCCAGTTCTTGGAGGTTGGTGGGGAACGTGATGCCGGTGAGGCTGCTGATCTGGTTGGCGTTCAGGTCCAGCTTTTGGAGGTTGGCAGGGAAGGTGACGCCGGTGAGGCTGGAGATCAGGTTTAAGTGAAGGTCCAGTTCTTGGAGGTTGGTCAGCCGGTCAATGCCGACGATACTCGTGATTCCTTGATCCCGGCAGGACAAATCGTCGATGGTGTCCAGGGCGCGTCCCGGGTATTGGTTTTGTATGCATTGGGCGAGCTTTGGATCGGCAAACCCTCCTGGCGGGTCTGTGGGGTAGCTTACTGGGGTATCCGGTGTTGTTGTTGGTGGTGGTGTCGGTGTTGGTGGTGTCGGCGTGGGGGTCGGCGTTTGGCTCGTGCATTCTTTGGGCCATTTGTTTTCGTATAGCGGCCAGCGTTGTTCTCCAAGGGATGTGGACCAGTCCGCTAACGTGAATCCCAGGCTGACGCCCAGAATGTCGACCTTGAACTCGGCTTTGGCGCCGATTCTGGCGCCGAATCCCCAGTCAATCTTGAGGTTGGCGCAGTTGTCGAGCGGATCGACGGCCGCAGTGATATCGACGGTGGCTGAGACATAGGGGCCGGCGAAGTCAACGATCTTGAGCGCGAACTCCAGTCCCGCGGCAGCCGTGAACTTGAGCTTCGGCGGCTCAGGCGATACGTCGAAAGAGACCGTCGAGTCTTTGTCAAACGCCGGGCCCCACCTTCCATTGCTATAAGTCGGTCCGACCTTGAGTCCACCGCTGAGCTTGGCGCTGAACACTATTGGTTTGGCGACCTCGACGCTTCCCTTCAACACCGGGGCTAGAGAAACTGTGACGGGAACCGGGCCGAGGAAGAACGGTCCCAGCTTGAACTCCGGAAGGAACGCGGGTTCGAGGCTGACGCCGGAAGAGAACTCTGTCTTGAGGGTCGCGCCGATATCGACCCGGGGCTTGAACTGGACGGAGAATGTTTCTATACTCGCGCCAAAGATGTTCCACTCGGGCCAGACGATCCTGATCTTTACGTCGACTGCGGTGCGTATGGTGGCTGCCACAGCGGCGGTGGCGCCGTGCCCCAGGTCCCAAGTCTTGGGGTACGTTTTCGGTTCGGCCTTGCTGGCGTCCCAGTTCACGCCGCCTTGTACGACCGGCAGGCGTGCCGCCGCGTTGCGTGGGGACTCGTCCCCCTTGGCTCCGGTCGGCTCGGCCGCTTGAGATGCGCTCGCCTGCGGCTCCGCTACCTGCGGTCCGGTGGTCCGCGAGGCCGCCGCCTGCCCCGTCGCTGACGCAGCCCCCGGGCCGGCCACAACTCCTCGCGCCTGTACACTGCGCGCGCCCTCCGGCCCGGGCACCGGGGAGGCCGCCTCACCCGCGGGATCGGCGGCGATCGCGCCTTCCTGGAAGGGGGCGTCGTGTAGCACGTAATCCGTCAACTCTAGGTTGGCCTGCAGGAGGGTCTCCTCCAAGGTCGCCGGTTGCGTGGAGACCACCAGTTGCCCGCCCGTATCGGCCAGCGCGGTGATCCGGCGCATGAACCCGTCGGGGGCTACCGCAGTGGGGCTGGAGACAATCACCTGACCCACCTCGAACTCTCCAAGAGAAGTCCCGGCCAACAGCACCACGGACCCGTCATACCCGACCACGCGGGACTGCTCTCCCGCCGCGAGCACGTGCGTGTCCGGGTTCAACACCACATCACCGGCCGCGGGGGCCGCCACTGTGATCTTTGCCGCCGCTTTTGCGCTGCGCCCCGCCCAGTCCGCCGCTTTGGCGGTCAACGATGACGTGCCCGGGGGCAGACCCGTCTCCAACACCCACCGTCCGGACCGCCCCGACCAATCCACCGCCGCTTGACCCAACACCGTTCCCCCGGCTGAGACCACCACCGACCGCACCCCTGAACCCGTATCGGCGACTGTCCCAGACAACGCGACCCGCAGGGTTAGAGCCGCAGTTACCGTCTTACCACCGTTGACCAGGGCAAATGTCACGGTGGGTACCCGTGTGTCCGCCTTACGCGACACGGGCGCCGCCACAAACCCGCTCACCGCCACCCCGGACACCTTGGCGGCGGCGGGCAACGCGAAGAACACCTTCCCGTTCGCACCGACAGGCGCCACCACCAGTACCTGCGAGGTTGCTCGCGCTGGCACCCACACCCCCGCGCGGGCCTTGCGTGCCTTCGCGGCGCTCACGCCGGCCCGCACCGCACCCCCAGCTTTCCCCGTGGTCACCACAGCCCGCACCAACACCTGCTTTGCCCGCGCGGGCACCGACCCACCGGTCACGGTCGCACTGGCAATCCCCGAGCGCAACGACACCTTCGCCGCCTTGGCGCCCACCGGCACCACACCCCCAGAGATGGTCCCCACGGACGATTCCGTCCCCGCCTCGGCCATCCACCCCACCACCGCGAGACGCACCTGCGTCAGCGATGCACTGGGCCGATACGCGACCCGGCCGGCACCGGAAACCGGGGCCAAGACCAACGACGTCACCCACCGGCCCCGAGCGATGGCGGCTGTCCCCGCTGTGGAGGCAACGCCATCGTCCCGGGAAAACACCACCGAGCCAGCTCCCTTACCCAACGTTTGCACGCTTACCCACACGGCCCGTACCCCCGTGGTCGGCACGGCGCCCATGCCCAACACAGATACCGCCGCGGTCTTGCCCTTGGCCGGGACGTTGCCGCCGAGGCTCGCCGCTGAATCGACCACCGGCACCGGCGCGATCGCCTGGGTACCGCCAGGCCCGGGCAGCTGCGTTGGCAAACCAGTCACGGACCCCGACACCGCGATCTGCACCCGCGCTGCCGCCGAAGAACGCACCGTCGCCTTGCGGGCGCCGGACACCCGCACCAACGCCGAGGTTGAGCTGGATCCTTTGGGGAACGCCATCGTCGGCACCGTGGCGCTTTCACCGGGGATCCCCAGCCATAGCGTGCCTGGCTTCTTGGCGCCAGAAACATTTACCTGCACCAGCAACGACCTGGACGATGACGGCACGCCGCTGGCCCTGGCAAGCCTCGCCGTGACCGTCCGCCCGGCCTTGACCGCCGAGCCCGCGGCCCCACCCCACACGACCTTTGTGGGGACGGCCTTGACCACCCCGAGCGAGGACGGCTTTGTCAAGGACACCTGGCCCGGAATGGCGACGGCCAGCGCCGCCGGCGGCAACGCCACCACCGCCAACGCGAGTGAGGTCAGGACGGTCAGGGTGATGCGGGCACGGCGATGGACAGACATCATGGGGCTCCCAGAACAGTGAAAACGGGTGAAATGTCAGCAGGCGAACAGAACGATACCCCGGTTCGCAGACATGGGAGCAACTCCTCAAGCGCTTGGGGCGAGAAGTGGAGCGGCGGCCGTCTTTGCGCCGCGGGCCATTCCGCCTGGAGCACCTCCTCAAGCGCTTGGGGTGAGAAGTGGAAGCACGCGAGATCGCTGCCGATCCGACCCGGGCCGCAGGCAACACGACGCGACCGTCATCGTCGGGTGGGTGCCCGATGACGGCCGGGCGCCCACCTCCAGCGAAGGCGACGTTCGGCCCTTGCGTGGCTCAGGCCGCCCACCGCCCGGGCTTAACGACCTTGAATCGATGCCCTCGGATGGTCAAGAATTCAGCGAGGTGGCAGCTTTAGTGTCTTGGAGGTTCCCTTCTCCACCTGTTTGTTCCCCTTGAATGTCGCGGTGACTTTGAGCGCGGACTTTCCGGCCTTGGCGGGGACGGTGACGGTAACGGCGCCCTCGGACTTAGGGGTCAGGGCGACCGTCTTGCCGACTTTGCCGAACTTGACGGCGATCTTCCCGGTTGGTTTGGCGATCCCGGGGACCTTGACCGTGATTTTCACCTTGCCCGGTTTGCCCTTGACTTTCGATATTGTCACCTTCGGACGCACCTTGGCGATGGTGACGTTCGCCGATTCCACCGCGCGGGTTTCGCCGCCGGGTGGGGTCATCGTGGTGATTAGGCTCACCGTGGAGCCGGCGTCTTTGGGCGACAGTTTGTAGGCGGCACCGGTCGCGCCCGCTATCGGCTTGCCGTCCCGATACCACCGGTAGGCCGCAGCCCATGCGGCCGGAATCGGAGCGGCTTTCAACGTCTTTCCGACTGCGGCTTTCGCTGTGGAGCCGGATACGGTCGCTCCGCCGGGAGCCATTGCAGCCGCGGCACTGACGGCCGAGAGCTCGGCCGCGTCTACGCCCGCTGCAGACGGAGGTTGGTAGGCCGAACCGGGGCCGGTGGATCCAGGAGTTGCCGGACCAGGGTCCTGAATCGGGTTGTCGCCGCTTGGGTTCGGGTTTGGTTTGTTGCCCGTATCGGCAGGGTCCGACGGCTCGCCAGGCTGGACCGTGCCAGATGTTGCGGCCCACGCGCACGTTGGCCGCAACACCGACAACAGATGCCCGTCCTCGCCGTAGATGCGGCCCGAGGCCAACACAACCGCGTAGAGCTGTTTGCCGACATCGGCGGACGATGGCGTGTAAGTCGCGCCGTTGCCGAGGATGCGGGTGCCGTCTGTCCACCCGTAGGTCAGATCGAGAGCCGCATTCTGAATGCTCACCCACGGGTTGTTGGCACCCTTACCAACGGCAGTGAGGGAAACGCCCGCCTTGGGGGTGCCAGTCACGGTCACCGTTGCCGGCCAAGCGACAGAAGTGGTATTGAGTGGAGCCCAGCTCGTGGGCCCCTGCGCAATGCCGCCCTCCTCCACCACGACGAGGCTGGTGGATGTCGCCCAAGAGCTGCCGGATGGGCCATTGGGCACCGCAGGAGCCGCGGGCCCCCACGATCCGGTGCCATACACGCAATACACACCTGGTACAGCCAGTGCCTCAGCCTGGGCAACCTCGCCCACGATGGCGGAGTCCGCCCTCTTGCTGAAGGCCGCGCCCCCTCCAATTCGACGCCCCGTCACAGTCACGGAGTTGATGGTCGAGCCGTCCGCTGCTGCCAGCCGCACGCGCCCGGCCCGTCCCGGCGCCAGGGGAATGGTTCCCCAATCGCGGGAACCCCCAGGGTTCGAAACAACAAATGAATTGGCGTCGGTGAAAACCTCTCCCAAGTTGTCCACGACATCCGTGTACTCAAGCTCCCACCAGGATACAGAGGTCGGACCGTTCAATCCGACCGGTGCGTGTTTCTTCCCGACGGCGATGAGGCCGTACCGTTGGCCTGGCACGAGCCCCGTGAAACGGACAGTTTCGTCCGGCAGCAGCTTCGGATTGTGCTGTCGGTTTACAATCGACAGACCGCCCTTTTGCCCGACGCGGAGTAGCCCGATCGAGACATCCGAGGCGGGTTCGCCGTCTGTCAGCACCCGGGCACTGAACGAAATTCCTTCCTGTAGCCGCATCACGCACGGCTGACCGATCACCAGCACGCACGGCTCGAGGGCCGGAAGCGAAGGATCTGGCTCCTGAGTATCCCAGTCGATTGCATCGACGGCAGCGCCGCCACGCCACTGCCCGTAATACACGCCAGTCCCGTAGCTCCAGCGATCAGAGGAGTTCGTATAGGACACGAAATAGGAAGCCCCCTGGATCCCCCAGAACCTTGCTCTTCCCTCGGTCCCCTGTCTTACAACCTGTGTCAGATTGTTACTGAAACCGATCCACGTACTGAACCAAAGTGTTCCTTCGCTTTCCCTGTAGTCGGGAATGATCACATCCATAGGGGCATAGTCGACAGCCAAAGCCAGGGGCTCGAAAGGGGGCGTCACAATGACTCGGTCGGCTGGCTCGACTCCTCCACCGACCCGGACCGGCAAGTTCTGATACCCGTACCAGGGAGAAGTGAAAATTTCACCGGTGCTTACCAAGAGGTTGTAGCACGATGCCCCCGGGGTGACTGGAATCGAAAAAGACCCCGAAGCATCTAGGGCCACATCCTTGTCGTATCCCCAGGCCGTGGCGAGCGGGTCTGTGCAGGTGCCGTACCAGATGTGCAGGCCCTCCACCGATACGCCGGCCGGGACGGTGACCGTTCCTGTAATCGCCGATTCGTCATTCGCGTATGCGAGCCCGGTTGACCCGATGCTCACCGCTAGCGCAACTGCGGCACCCAACCCAATGGCCCGTGACACTCGAGGATGCGTTGACATCAGAATCTCCTTATCGCGTTTGGAGGCTTATTGGAAACTCCCGTCTGGCGTGGCTTCGCCGCAGGTCATGCGCCCATGACGAACACCGCGTGTTTGGCTTCCAATAGGCCCCTGACAACCTATATCGACATACCGTGGGCAATCGTACACGCTTTCCTCGGAAACTCACGGCTCGCAGGACACAACCATGCCGTCATGATGGCGGACAGCCCTCGGGTTTCCGGGACGCCAGCCTGTGGTCAAGACTTGATGGCGGGCGCGTGTGCTAGCACCAGCGCAAGCGGCAGTGCTAGCATCGGGCAGTGTGAGGACTTTGACGGTGCGGAATCTGGATCCGGGTGTATACGAGGATCTAGCCGCCCTGGCGGCCGGGCGGGGGCGGTCTATGGAAGCGGAAGCCAGGGAGATCCTGCGGGACGGGGTGGCGCGGCGGCGCCGGTGGGCGGAGGCGAAGCTGGCGGATCTTTGCGCGGGCCCGGAATTGTGGGACCTTGAGACTCCTTACGTCCGGTCGAGGGATTTGCCGCGGGATGCCCTGTGACGCGGTTGCTGCTCGACACGCCCGTCACCTCTGAGCTTAGGCGGGCCCGCCAGTCAGGCGCGGATCCGGCGTTCATGGCCTGGGCGGAGCGGGCGGATCTGGCCAAGGCGTTTGTTTCCGTGGTCACCGTCCATGAGATGGAGCGGGGCGTCTTGCTGACAGAGCGCAAGGACCCGGCCCGTGGTGCTGTGTACCGCGCCTGGCTTGAGGATCTCCTGGAGGCGTTCGAAGGCAGGGTGCTAAGCCTGACTCCGGCGGCGGCCAAGGTGGCCGCCGCCTTCCATGTTCCGGACCCGGCGCCCCTGGCAGACTCCCTGATAGCGGGCACGGCCAAGGACGCTGGGCTCGCGGTGGCCACCCGCAACGTGTCAGACTTCGCCCGCTTCGGTGTGCCCCTGGTCAACCCGTGGGCACCTGACCAGCCCTGATGGCACAAGGGTTGGGCGGACCTGGCAGCGCCCATCTATGGCGGCCACCTGTCGCGGCGTGCTCGCCGCGCAGATTCATGACGGGGCGATCACTCTTACGGTGGGGAAGTAAGTCGAGTAGCGGGCCCTGTCGCGGGTGAGTAGGCGATAGCCCGAGACCGCGGCGTGCGCGCCTATGTAGAAGTCGGGCAGGGGGGACCTACGCTCGCCGCCGCGCCGCCGGTACGCGAGGAACGCCTTCCCTGCCAGGAAGCCAGCAGCCCAGGGCAGATTCTCGCGCAGGAAATGGGACGCCGGGAGGATATCGTCCAGGAGTTCGAGGTGTTCGAACCCGACCGAGACCTCGGCATACACAAGCTGGTTTATCACCACGGCTCCGCCATCGAACGCGTCCGCCAGGGCCCGGCCCGACCAGTCGCCCCAGATTGGGTCGTTGGTGGCTATGTCGAGGAGCACGTTCGAATCGACGAGTGTGGCCTCACTCATCTCGCAACAGCGCCATCAACTCGTCGGTGGACCAAGCCACAGTTGCCCGGCCACGCATGCGCTCCACGAGCCGCCTGCCTCGGGTGGCACCCGGTGCCGAGTGAACGATTCGCAGCCCCGAACCGTCGCTTACCACGTCTACCTCGTCGCCCTCGACAAACCCATGGCTGCGCCGCAATTCGGCCGGGATTGTCACTTGCCCTTTGCTGTTCAGCAGCACCGCTCCTCCGATCACGGTCAGCTACGTAATACTCACGATACGGGATACTACCACCTACCACCTGCCGTCTGCGGCGTGCATCGTGTGGGTTCCTCGGTGGATGGCTTTCGGGTCCGCCACGGTTTGACCCCTTCGGGTGGGTTTTACCGGATGGTGATTCTCTTGGAAGCGGTGGACTGGGCGATGTTGGGGCTGCCTTGGTAGGTAATGGCGATCTTGTGTTTTCCGGTCTTGGAGGGTGCCCGCAAGGTCACGGAGACGTAGTGGGCGTTGTGTTTGGGTTTGAGGGAGACCGTTTTGGTTGTCTTGGTTTTCCTCTGCCCGATGACGATCTTCACTTTCCCGCCAAGCGCCACCCCGGTCGCAGTGACCTTCACTTTGACTTTCACCTTCGCTCCGGCGTTGGCCGATGCCGGCACCTTAGCGACCAGTTTCGCTTTGGCCTTGGTAACGGTCACCGCGATGGGTGCGCTGAGTCCGGCGTGGTGAGCGATGACGGTGGTCCGTCCTGGTTTGACCCCCCGCACGGTGCCATCGGATGCGACCCGTGCGACCTTCGGGTTCGCCGAAGTCCACTCAATCGACTGATCGGTAGCTTCGACTGGTAGGACGGTCGCACTGACTGTTGCGCTCTGGCCTACGCTGACGGTGACCTTAGCGACTGACACCGCTACCCCAACGCCAACGACCACGTCCTTCGATCCGGCGGAGTTCCCGCCGACGTCCTGGTTGGGATTCTCACCGGAACCCTGCGGTCCAGGATTGGCGTTCCCGTCCGCGCCGGGTGAAGGCGCTCCTCCTTGTCCGGGTGAAGTGCCCGTTCCAGGAGGAGATGGCCGGTTCGGTTGTTCTGTGGGAGGGGGATCGATGATCCCTGTCCCGGTGCCGAGGGCGAGGCGCAGGCCAGAGGTACCCGGTGCGGTTGCTTGAAACGTGCCGGGCAGGAAGACGGCCGAGTCAAGTTCGGACCAGAACTCTCCAGGGCACTGGGTGGAGCCGCTGAGCCAGACGCACTCTCGCGCACCAGATTCGCCGTAATACGAGGCTAGAAGTGTGTAGGTCCATCCAGGTACAAGTCCGTCGAAGGAGAACGTTCCGTCCGGGGATGGCACCGCCCTGATGCTGTAGATAGAGTCCCCGTCCGGATAGGCATTGCCGCTCCGCGCAGAAATTAAAACTGCTCGTACTGAAACGTCTGCCCGTGGTGGCAGGTTGTTGAGGACCAGGGATCCGCTGACGCGGGCTGATCGAGCCAAGTCGACAGCGCAGGAGTGAGTGGTTGTGTCTACTGCACACCGGGAAAGCCCGCTGTCATCCCACGGCGGTTCAGAGGTCACGCCTGTTGCATACTGGGTGTAATAGGGGCGGGCAGCTTGTTCGGAATATCCGGGGGAGTACGAGAATACATATGAGAACCCCGCATTGGCGAGGAAGCTAGGCGCTCCGGCGGCCGCAAGGTCGAAGGATTCTGTATATGCGATCTGACTGCTGTCGTTCAAATCGTTTCCCAATTCCAGGACTGTGAGCTGACCACTCGCAAGGTCTGGCGGAAGAACGAGGTCCACGTGCGTGCGCCCGCCGTGGGAAACCGTGATCGACGTTTCGGGAGGCCCGGTGTGAAACCTTCCAGGCGTGAATCTGTCTTGATCTCCAAAATCACCCGGGTCGAGGCATTGGCTATCCGGATCCCACGGGTTGCACACATTTCCTTCGTCATACCCGTTGAGCCATGTTGAAGGGTGCCCCGGCGAGCGGCCCACAAGGGTGTAGTCCCTTTCGGGGAGCAGGCCAGTGACTGTAAACGATCCGTCAGGGGCAACCGTGGCTGCTTTGTGGGACCACCAGTAGCCGCCTTCTGCGAAGCCGGAGCCGTTGGCCCAGCCGTACAACTGGACGGACTGAGCAGGAGTTCCGTCTGAGAGTACAGATCTTCCCGAGGCGGTGACGCCCTTCTTCAGTGTGAACGCCAACGCTTGAGGATCGGTCCCGGCCTCGACCGCGAACGGTGTGCCAGCGGTGGCGGGAGGGCGATCTGAATTCCAGACCTGCTCACCGCCTGCGAACTGGCTGTAGTGGCCCTCGGGATCGGACCAAGTGTTGCCGTCATCGTCGGGTAACTGATAGAAGAAATAGTAGTTCCCTTGGGGCCAAAGAAGGAAATTGGTCTGACCGCTTGGGTCGAGCGATGGTACGGTCACCGCGTAGTTGGTGCGGAAAACATCGTTGATTTCCTCGTAAACACGAATCGTTCCGCCGGCAAGACCGCCGCCAACACTCAAACTAATAGGCTTTGTCGGTTCTTGGGGTCGCAGTGTTAACAGGGCATCGGCTCCATAAGTGACGATGCCTACATCGCGGAGGCGGCCGTCCTGAAGGAACGCCCGGCCGTGAAGATCGACTATGTAACACAGTGCGGAACCGAGGAAGGAAAATCGACCAGATGAATCGGTTGTCGTGGAGTCGAGAGGGTAGCCTGAAAAGTAGACGGGTACCTGTGTGCAGCCCCCGGAAGAACTCGTGTGCGCAGCGTATTGAATCTCAAGACCGGGGACTGGACTCCCATCCAAATTGACGACACGGCCAGTGAGGGGGACTGCGGCCACCGCGGCAACGGAAACAACGCCAGAAATCGGTAAGATGAGCGCTGCGGCCGCGGCCAGCGGGGCAAACAGTCGGCGGATAGGTTTCATGGGGATCATTCCTTTACGAGGGCTTGATTCGGATGTTCGGTGAGGTCGCACGGCGCGTCAGCGTGCGGGAGAGATCAGCGCGACATGGCCTGCTGGGCGCATCGGTCATGTGACGCTGATCCTTTTGGTGAGGGAGGTCTTGGCGATGGACCCAGTCCCAAGGTAAGCGATAGTCAGTCTCCACTTCCCAGTCTTACCCAGTGCAGGCAGTTTGACTGTGACGTATTTGGCGTTGTTCTTTGCCTTGAGGGTCACCGTTCTGGAGACCTTGGTCTTCCCGAGCGTGGCGGTGACTGTGATCTTCCCGGCGAGAGTGATCGCAGTGGCGGTCACCTTGGCCTTGAGGGAAACCCTACTGGTGTCTTTGGCCGATGAAGGGGCCTTCACGGTCAGCTTTGCCTTCGCTTTGACGACGGTGACAGTGGTCGATGCGGCGAACGTTCCGATGGAGGCGGTGATAGTGGTCTTGCCGGGTTTCGCGGCCCGGAGGTGACCGGCATCGTCCACGGTGGCTACTCCGGGTTTGGACGATGTCCACGTGGTCTCCGGCGTGATCGCGCCAGCAGGGGTGACGGTCGCGGTAAGCGAAGCAGTCTTGCCTGCCGCAAGTTTGACTGCGGCTGGGGCAAGGGCGATTCCGGTTGCTCGGATCGCTGGGATGTCGCCTGACACTGGCTGGTTGGTTCCGGGACCGCTGGGGTCGCTGGCCGGAGGATCGGTGGGCTGGTTGCCCGGAGGATCGGTGGGTGGGCTGCCCGGAGGGCTGGTATGCGGTGCGGAGACGGTGATGGTGGCTTGCACGGTCCTACCCCCAAAAGCGCCGATCACGGTGACTATTGCGGTCCCGACCGCCAGCCCGCTCACCAACCCGCTGGAGTTGACCGACGCGACTGCTGGGTTGGAGGAGACCCACACGACAGCCTTGGTGGATGCGGTAGACGGCGTGACCGTGACGGAGAGTTGCACCCTCTCACCAACTGCCATTTCCGCCGAAGTGGGACTCACGGCGACCACGGACACGGCGGTCGGGGCGTAGTACCACTCGCACTGATTGCCCGCGTTGCCCGCGACGCAGACTTCCACCTCGTGACCAGGGAAAGTGGCCTCGCCTAGGAGCAGCTTGACAGCCGGATCCAAGTACAGGACTTCTAACCAATCGGGGAAGGCGGCTCCAGCCAGGGTCGTGATCGGGTTTCCGGAAAGGTATAGGTAGTGGAGTCCGCTGGGGAAGGTGGCTCCGGCGAGGGCAGTGATCTGGTTTCCGGACAGGTCTAGCTGGCGCAGTCCGGCCGGAAAGGTGACTCCGGCCAGTGTCGTAATCTGGTTGTTGTCCACCCACAGGGTGTCCATCCCGGTCAGTGTCTCGATTCCGGCCAACGAGCTGACGCCACGCTGAGAGCATTGGAGGGCGCCGATGTGGCTTAGGCCAGCCGGAGGCAGAGCGTCTTGGACGCAGGCACGTAGGTTGAGGTCGGTGAACTGGTCGAGGCTATCAGCGGCAGCTGCGGTTGCGGGGGCCGCCATCAGGCCGATGGCAAGCCCTAAGGCGGTCCCAACCGTTGTGAGGCGGGACGGTTCCGTATAGCGGGGTCGATGTTTCACTGGCGGGATCGGGACTGTCATGGTTGGTCTCTCCGTGAGGCTGTCTTCATTTGGTTTGGTGGCGTTTATGGCTTGATGGTGATTGTGATCTTCTTGGTGGTTTTGTCGGCGGTGACTGCGATGGTGGCTCGGCCGGTTTTCTTGGGGGTGATAACTCCGGCTTTCGAGACGCTGAGGAACTTCTTGGATTTCTTGTCTACGGTGAAGGTTGCGACCGGTGAGGCGGGTGTGCCGGATATTTTCTTCACTTGAATCCGGTAAAGGGTGTTGGGTTGGGAAAGTCTGACAGTCTTGGGTGCTGACACAGTCAATGAAGTCGCTCGAGAGACCGTTTTGGCGACGGCGATGGTCAGTTTGAGGGTCTTGCCGCCAGCAGTTAGGGTCACCGCGGCTTTGCCGGGTTTGGTGCCGGCCTTGAGAACCAGAGTGGCCACCTTGCCTGGCACGGCGGTTAGCGTCTTGGTCGATGGCGTAACAACCTTGGCGTTGCTGGAACGGACCTGCACGGTGACGGGGCCGGTGGCATCGACCTGAATTGGGACCCGGATCCGGGCCCGAGTCTTTATAACAAGTCTTGGTGGGACGGCGGTCGAGTACCCGGACACGATTACGCCAGGCACGGCGGTGTCAGTGTGGTTCGCGCCGCCATCGTCCACTTGTGCGGGGGGAGTGGCCGGTCCGGGATCTGCTGGCCCGTTCGCGTCGCCGGTGCCGGTCTGGTCTGGGGTTC
>JAIRXV010000274.1 GCA_031268115.1 Bifidobacteriaceae bacterium | reverse complement strand
GCCGGTGATGGTTGCGTCGGCTATGGGTCCCGCCAACGCCGCCGATGGCGTTCGCTCACCACCGGTGACCAGTAGCGTCCGGTCTTCGCGCGGGTTCTCCGAGAACAGGGCCGCGGCTGGAACCGAGTTGGTCACAACCGTGAGGTCGCGAATGCCTAGGAGTTCCCGTGCCACTTGATGACATGTGCTGCCGGAGGCCAGCGCCACCGATTCACCTTCGCTGACCAACGAGACCGCCTCCCGGGCGATGGCCCGTTTGGCGGCGGATTGCAGACCGGCTTTGGCGGCGAACGCCGGTTCGTGTGCGCTGTGTGTTACTGGGATCGCTCCGCCGTGGACCCGTGTGATCAGTCCCTCTGTGGCGAGAGCCGAGATGTCTCGGCGGATTGTCATATCGGAGACTCCGAACCGGAGCACAAGATCGGACACACGGACGGACCCAGAGGACTCAACCTGGGTCAGGATTTCGGATCGCCGTTGGGGAGCTAGGGGGGCCGATTGGTCGCCATCGTTCATTGGCATCCCACCATATTGGCCGCATCCCCCCAGCGCAGCAACGACACTCCCCGAGTGTCGCGAACCGATTCAGCGCTGACGGGCAAAGAACTCGCGCAACAAGGCTTGGCTGGCGTGTTCCTCAAGTCCCCCGATGACCTCGGGGCGGTGGTTGAGTTGGCGGTCGCGGAGGAGGTCCCAGACGGATCCGGCCGCTCCCATCTTCGGATCCCAGGCCCCGAAAACTACTCGCGCAACCCTCGCCGCTACCGCCGCACCGGCGCACATGGGGCACGGTTCGAGTGTGCTGACGAGCGTGCAGCCATCCAAACGCCAGGTCCCCACGGTCCGCGCCGCCGATCTGATGGCGATCGTTTCCGCGTGGGCCGTGGGATCGCCATCGTCCTCGCGACGGTTGCGGCCAGAACCGATCACCTCACCCAGCGCATCGGCCACGACTGCCCCAACTGGCACGTCTCCCGTGTCTAAGGCGGTACGGGCCTCGATCAACGCGAGCCGCATCCATTCCTGTTCCTCGGTGGACGATGCCGGCCCTCCCCTCCCCTTCACGGCCTCATCGTCTCCGCCGCTGGGCCATAAAGCGGTAGGTTCGCTCCATGGATGTTCTGGCCATCGACCATCCCCTGGTCGCCCACAAACTCACCGTTCTGCGTGACGAACGCACCGACTCTCTCACTTTCCGCAGTCTTGTCGACGAACTGGTGACACTGCTGGCATACGAGGCGACACGGGGGATCGCCGTGGAGGCCCGCACCATCCGCACCCCAGTGGCGCCAGCCAGCGGCGTTCACCTGTCGCAGCCTTTGCCCTTAGTGGTACCGATCCTACGCGCGGGCCTTGGCATGCTCTCGGGGATGACCCGTTTGCTTCCCACCGCCGAGGTCGGGTTCCTCGGGCTGCAACGCGATGAGGAAACACTTCAGGCCATCACGTATGCGAACCGGCTGCCGGAGGATCTGTCGGGACGCCAGTGCTTCGTCCTCGACCCGATGCTGGCCACCGGCGGAACACTCGTCGCTTCCATCGACTACCTGCTGGACCGTGGAGCACGGGATGTGACCGCAATCTGTCTGCTTGCCGCACCGGAGGGCCTAGCCAAGGTGGAGGAAGCGGTGGGTGCTCGCGGGAACGTTCGCATCGTGACCTCTGCGGTGGATAGACGACTCAACGAACGCGGATACATAGTCCCCGGGCTGGGCGATGCCGGAGATCGTCTTTACGGCGTGGTCTAGGTGCCCAAAGGCACCGACCTAGGGCGTCGGGCGTCCGTCCCGGGCGGTGCTTCGCGGTTTCGACGCTACTGAAACACCAGCGCCGTGGCGATGGCCGCGAGGCCTTCGCCGCGTCCGGTCAGACCGAGGCCGTCTGCGGTTGTGCCGCTCACGTTGACTGGCGCCCCGAGCGCCCCGGCGAGCGCCGCCTCGGCCTGCGTTCGGCGCTCCGCGACGCGGGGGCGGTTGCCTACAATCTGGACGGCCACGTTGCCGACCCGCTGGCCGGCATCGTCCACCAACTGGCGCAGATGAGCCAAGAACTCCAGCCCGGAGGCGCCCTCCCACTGAGGATCGGCGGTGCCGAAGAGTGTGCCGATGTCCCCCAACCCGGCGGCGGAGGCAACGGCGTCCACAATGGCGTGGGCCGCGACATCACCGTCTGAGTGGCCGGCCAAAGCACGCTCCTCCGGCCACGTTAGGCCCGCCAACCGCAACGGCAAAGTGGACGATGCCGGCCCGAAGGCGTGGACATCGACACCCACCCCAATCCGTGGTTCGGCCATGCGGGTTTCAGGTCGCGACCGGTGTAGCTAGGACCTCGTCCAGGGTGGCGGTTGCTTGGTCTTCCTCGATTCCCTCAGCTAGCGCCAACTCGGAAACGAGAATTTGACGGGCTCGGGCTAGCATCCGTTTTTCTCCGGCGGACAGACCGCGATTGGTGTCTCGGCGCGACAGATCGCGCACTACCTCAGCGACTTTGATGACATCGCCGGAGGCGATTTTCTCGACGTTGGCCTTGTATCGGCGAGACCAGTTCGTGGGTTCTTCGCGAACATCGGCGCGCAACACCTCAAACACCTGGTCAACGCCCTCTTTACCGACCACATCGCGTACGCCTACGAGGTCCACGTTGTCCGCTGGGACCTCGATGGTCAGATCGCCTTGAGCGACCTTCAGCTTGAGATACGTCCGCTCCTCCCCGCGAATCGTGCGGGTGGTGATTTCCTCGATGAGAGCTGCCCCGTGATGTGGATATACAACCGTCTCGCCAACCGTAAAAGACATATGCCTTCTTTTCGTTTTCCAACTGCTACCCGAACGGTCAAGTTTACCACGCCCTTCACCGTGGTCTTCGCGAGTAGCGTCCCGGCGGGAGGGGCAAGGCCGGGTGGCCAGGGTCAACGCCGAGCCCACTGCCGCGCTACAAATAGGCTGCTGGGTCGCTCACCACGGAGTCGGTCACGATCAGGGCGGCGCCGGTCATCGCCGGCAGGGCCGGGGCCACCGCGGGCAGCACCGCCTCGCTCCGACCGGACCAATGCAACGCCAGGACCCGCTGGCGGAGCTGGGCGGCAACGTCATCGGACACGTAGGGTGCTAGCAGCGCCAAATCCGCGCCTAGCACAACGGCGGGGATGTCCATCAGGTTGACCGCGCCTGCCAGCGCGATCCCAAGGGCAACCCCGGCACGGTGCAGCGCGGCCAGCGTGGGGGGGTGCCCATCGCCCGCTCGTTGGGCTATCGCGGCGGCGGCAGTATCGGCGCCAAGCCCCGCACCCGCCGCGATGGCGCGGCGTCCGGCGTACTGTTCGAGGCAACCCTTCGAGCCGCAGCGGCACACCCGACCGTTCGGGTAAACCGCGACATGTCCTATTTCCCCGGCCCAGCCGTGCGCCCCCCCGTACACCCCGCCGGGTTCGACTATCCCGGCGCCGATGCCGATCCCTCCCGAAACGTAGATGAAGCCCTTCGCGAGCGCCGACGCGGTGGACGAATCTCGGGCGGCGAGTTCGGCCCGGGCCGCGAGGGACGCCTCGTTGTCCACCTTGAAAAGGGGGACGCGCAACGCGCGACCGAGGGGCGTTGCCACATCGACATCGACCCAGCCGAGGTTGGGCGCGAGACGAAGTGGGCCTAGGGGGCGGTCCACCGGCCCAGGCACGGCGAGGGCCGCACCGAGAACGCGCGCGTGGCGGCGCGTGGCGGCGGCTCGGACGGTCCGGCACACCCGAGCAAGTTCTCCCAGCACGTCCTCGGGTGCTCGACCGCTGAAATCGTCGGGTTCGATCCGTTCCGCTATGACCTCGCCGGCCAGATCGATTGCCCGCGCCCCCAAGTAATCGACGTTGACTTCGAGGCCCAGACCCACCATGGTGCCGCGAGCCGCCCGCACGGGGATCGCGGGACGCCCGGCGCGTCCGGACACGCGCTGGTCCATCTCCTCGACGATGCCGGCCCTCACCAATTGGTCGACCAAGGCCGTGGCGGTAGCTCGGGTCAAGGTGGCGCGCGCGGCCAGTTCGGCGCGCGATAGGGGTTCGGGGGACCCGGCGATGAGTTGGAACACAACACCGAGGTTGTGGCGCCGCAAGGAGGCTTGCCGCGCTGCGGCCTGGGGTTCGGCCGTCAAAGCCACGCGATGAGCTTATCGGGTAAACAAATCGTCCGGCCCCAGGCCCGTCTGGGACTTGCCCTTGCTCGGTTCCAGCAATATGTTTATCCAGTCAACTAATCGCACCGCCCGTACTCGACGAGGAGCCCGCTCATGTCCCACCAACCCACGCGCGACGATCATTTTTCCTTCGGTCTGTGGACCATCGACTGGACCGGACAAGACCAGTTCGGCATCGCCACCCGCCCGCACTTCGATCCCGTCGAGGTAGTCCACGAGCTGGACGAGATCGGGGCCTGGGGGATCACCTTCCACGACGACGATCTGATCCCGTTCGGCGCGGACGCCCACGAAAGGGACGCCATCGTCCGCCGATTCGCCAAGGCCCTGGCCGACACCGGCATCGTCGTGGAGATGGTGACCACCAACACCTTCTCGCACCCGATCTTCAAAGACGGCTCATTCACGTCCAACGACCGCCGCGTGCGGCGCTTCGGGCTGCGCAAGGTGCTGCGCAACGTGGACCTCGCCGCTGAGCTGGGCGCCGGTACGTTCGTCATGTGGGGCGGACGTGAAGGCGCCGAGTACGACTCGGCCAAGGATGTCTACGCCGCCCTTCAGCGCTACCGCGAGGGCATCGACACCGTGGCCAGCTACATCAAGGACAAGGGCTACGACATGCGCATCGCGATCGAGCCCAAGCCGAACGAGCCACGCGGCGACATCCTCCTGCCCACCGTGGGTCACGCGCTGGCGTTCATCGCGCAGTTGGAGCACGGCGATATCGTCGGCCTCAACCCGGAAGTGGGCCACGAGCAGATGGCCGTGCTCAACTACACCACCGGCATCGCCCAGGCGCTTTGGTCCGGCAAGCTCTTCCACATCGACCTGAACGGCCAGAAGTCCGTCAAGTTCGACCAGGACCTCGTCTTCGGCCACGGCGACCT
>JAIRXV010000476.1 GCA_031268115.1 Bifidobacteriaceae bacterium | reverse complement strand
CGCCGAGGTGGCGTTGCGTTCAGCGGCGAACCAAATGTCGAGGGCCGTCTCAGCATCCATCACTCCGATGTTGTAGGCCTCGGCGAACGCGCTGTCCGACGAAGTGCCGGTCATGAGATCGGCGTACCCAGGCGAGGACCACCGCGCGATCCAGCCACCGGCTCTGTATTGTTCGGCGAACCCATCCACCAATTCAGAGGAGAGCTCCGGATAGAGCATGGCATACATGGGCCAGGCGGTCCGGTAAGTGTCCCAGAAGCCGTTGTTGACGTACATCTTGCCCGAACGCACTTGCTGATTCGTTTGAGTGGTGGTAGCGCCCGTGGTACCCGTGGTCTGGGCCGGGTAGGTCACTGGGCTGGCGTACTTCCACTCCGGCGTAGCGTTGTCGCCCACGTTCTCGTGGCGAGCGTTGGGGTACAGGTTGAGGCGGTACAGGTCGGAGTAGACCATCACCTTGTGGATGTCGTTGGTGTCGGTCTCCGACATATCGATGACCTTGAGCCTGTCGTTCCAGGACGCCTCGGCCGCCTCTTGGACCTCATCGAATGTGCGGCCCTGCAACTCCAGCTCGTAGTTCTTCTTGGCCTGGTCTACGGAGATAAAGGAGGTCGCCACGCGCGCCTCGACGGTATTGGTCCCGCTGAGGTCGAAGTTGGCATACTTGGACAGACCCCGGCCCGCACCTGAACCCGTGCCGACAACCGGCTCGGAGAACTTGGCGTAGATGTACAACCGGCCGCCGCCTGCGGTCCAACCGCCGTAGTTGGAACCGTCCCAACCCGTGACTTCGCCGTTGACCTGATTGACAGTGAAACTGCCTCCGGAATCCGAGGTGGCACTGGTAGTCGAGTTGCCATTGTCGAACAAGATCGAACCGAAATCGGCTGTTTCGGGATAGTCGAACTTGAATACTGCGCCGTGACTCTCAGGAGCGATGGAAGCAGTCATCCCATTGTCGAATTGCACCTGGTAAAGATCGGGTCGAGCGATCTCGTTGTCGTGGCTGAAGGACAGCGCGCGGTCGGCGCTGGACGCCCTGTACTGGGTATTTGCGGCCGCTGCAACGTTGCCGAAGATGTTGGTGTAAAGGTAATCGCCCATCCAGTTGGACGGCGCGTGAGAGATGCGCAGCGCCCGCAGGGTCGGGCGGTTATCGGCGTTGTTGGAGGCCGCATAGGCGTACATCGAACCGGTGCCATTGAGATCGGTTGCCGGAGTGTAGAAGTTGAAGCCGTTGGGCACGGCCGCGGCCGGGAAATTCAGACCGCGAGAGAAGCTGCCCGAGGAAAGCGTTCCACGCCGGGTGTCTACATAGTTAACCAAGGAAGAATCGTCGATTGGGGTCGCGTCCTTGAAGGCGATGTCGTCAACCCAGACCTCGTAGAGAGTGTTCTCATCGCCCGTCGGGTTGTCGTACACCAAGATGACCTTTGTGACCGTCATACCCGCCAGCGGCGAGAGATCGACAGCGTTGCGATTCCAATGGTTGGACCACATCTTCTTGGCGGCACCCTGATCGCGGGCGGAGACCCCGAAGCCGTACTGGTCCACAAGGTCGCTATCCGAGAGACGATGCAACGTGCCGGGATCGTCCGGGTCCACGTACTCGAAATCGACCGCCGTGAACTGCGACGGATAGCTCAGATCGGTGGGATAGAGCTTGGGGATGAGCACGTAGGAGAACTCAGTTTCTGATCCGATGGGGACGTTGAGCCCCTGGTACAAGGTATAGGCGACCGTGGCATCGCCGTCCACAATGTGGCTTCCGGCGATGTTGAACGCCTGCGAGCCTGTCCACCCCATGCCAGTCTTAATGTTGTAGCCGGAAGTCGGACCGTTGCCTACCGTTGCCACGGGCGGCTCAGGCGGTGGGGGAACGGTAGAGCCGTCGTTGAGCTGGATTTCGCTCAATTGGAGCGCGCTGCCGCTGGACCCAGCGAGGTTGGTCACTATGTAGCACAGGTAGTCGCCCTGTGCTTCATCGGCCAGTGTGAAGGTACGAACCTGGTGGTTGGAGGTCGCCGCTGGCAAGCCCTCTTGGTGATCGAGGACGTCCCAGGGGACCGAATTTGGTGTGATCTTGCACAGGGGATCGTTTGAGCCCGCAAAATCCCAGGTTCGGGGGAAGCGAGCCGCATAGCTCGTGTCGTCGTTAGCGCCGACGATGGTGTACTTGGCAACTGTCTTGGGAGCGGTCAGCGGAATGGTGATCCACCGCGGCGCCCCGCCGCTGGAATACCACTTGGTCGAAGTGTCGCCATCCAACGCCAACTCGGCCCGTTCGCCCCCGGTGAGCCCCGCGTGGGCCAAGACGGCGCTGATGTCGTAGAAGCCGCCGAGATCGCCGGCGGTGTACTTCCTGCCTGCGACGTTGACGGGATCGACGTACGCGGACACTGTGGGTGCCGGATCGGACGCCTCGAAGGACGTGGCCCAGGTACCGCCAGGAATGGGGGGATCGGCCGCCGACGCCGTGAGTGGTAGCCCCTGGACAATTCCAAGTGACAGGGCTCCGGCCCCCACGAGGCCGACGAGTCGCTTCAAGTCAACGTGTGCCATCTGTTGTGCTCCTTTGCTTTGGATGTGCTGCGGCTTCAGATCGCCCGGGAGGTCGCTCAGCCTTGAGACTGGCCAATTTGGCGAGCTGGCACCCTCGTGACAGCGCTATCAAGACTAGCATAGGCGGCCGCCTTGGGGCCGGGACCGCTCCTAAGGCGACGACCTTCCACAGTCGCTTAGATCCTGCAGGTCAGCGCGTGGACGATGACGGTTCCCCGGGGGCGAGGGCCGCCATCGTCCAGGTGACTTCCAGCCAACGCGAACCGGGCGACGAGGGTGAACTGCGTTGTTGTCGGCTCACCTTCGGCGTCGAGGACGGAGAGGAAGGGCGGGGGGTGTTGCGGGGGTGTT
>JAIRXV010000267.1 GCA_031268115.1 Bifidobacteriaceae bacterium | reverse complement strand
ATCGAACGCAGCACGGCAAGCGCACCATCGCCAGCCGCAGCCAAGACGATAAGGTCTCGCAAGCGCTCTAGGAAGTCCTCAACGAAGCGACGAGGATCGCCGCCCGACTCCACGACGGCATCGACCACACGAAAGGCGGCGCCGCCATCGGCCAACGCCAAGGCTTCCACCATCCGCTCCAGCAGGTTCTCCGGGGTGTACCCCAATAGCGCAACGGCACCCGCATAGGTGATGACGCCATCGTGCGAGCCGGCCATGAGCTGATCCAAGACGGACTCCGAGTCGCGGACCGACCCACCGCCAGCGCGCACCACCAGCGGCAACACCCCAGGCTCCGCGCTGGCCGACTCCTCGCCGCAGAGCCGCTCCATGTACTCAAGCATGGTTCCGGGTGGAACGAGGCGGAAAGGGTAGTGATGTGTGCGGGAGCGAATAGTGCCGATCACCTTGTCCGGCTCGGTCGTGGCGAAAACAAACTTGACGTGCGGCGGTGGCTCCTCCACAAGTTTGAGCAAAGCGTTGAAACCTTGAGTTGTAACCATGTGGGCCTCATCGAGGATGAACACCTTGTATCTGTCCCGCGCTGGCGCGTATACGGCGCGTTCCCGCAGGTCACGGGCGTCGTCCACGCCATTGTGGGAAGCGGCGTCGATCTCCACCACGTCGAGCGAGCCACCGCCCCCACGGCCCAGCTCCCGGCAAGACTCGCACTTGCCACAAGGAATCGGGACAGGACCTTCAGCGCAGTTCAGACACCGAGCGAGAATCCGGGCGGACGTGGTCTTACCACAGCCCCGCGGCCCGGAAAACAAGTAGGCATGGGAGACCCGACCCGCCGCCAACGCGGCCCGCAGCGGCCCTGTCACGTGATCCTGGCCAATCACCTCGTCGAACGTCTCCGGGCGGTAGCGACGGTACAGAGCTTGAGTCACCCGGTAACACTACGGCGACCCACCGACATTCGCACCGCGTGCCGCAGGACTCACGTCGGGTCTGGGCCGGCCACGAGTGGGGTTTGGCTGCTTCTCGGCCCACTCGTGTCCAACCTCGCGGGCGCTCCTATTCCCACGATGCAACCCGTGCGAGCCACCGCCGCCCGCCCGGCCCCACCCCACGCGCCCCGGCCCGACTCCGCCAGCGTCAGGCAACACCAAGAGGACTGTGGGCCGCACGCACCGTCGAAGACCCTGCCGCATCCCTCCACAGAATGACCGCAAATGGCTCTCGCGGGGGATGGCTGGCGCTGGGGATGGCCGTAGGCTCGTGGGCATGGTCCACCGCCCAGGCGCCGGCGAATCGCGCACCCAACCGTTGGTGGGCAGGATCGCAGATCGGATCGCGGTCGGGGGCAAGGGGCCAAGCTGGACGGGTTGGCCCTCTGGCCGCGGAGCTCGTGTCCTAGCGACCGCCGGTTGGACCCTTTTTCTTGGCTCCCTCTTCACCTCCAACATCGTGTGGCTGAGGGCACAACCCGCCGCCGTTGGCCCGTGGCACAGCATCGGCAACCAGGGTGACGCCATCGTCGCTTCGGTTCTGCTGTGCCTTCCACTCTTGGCGTTGCGCCGTTCCCCGCTCCTCGTGTTGCGGGCGCTCACCGTCGGGCTGGCCTGGATTGTTTTCTGCTATTCCGAACGCCCCACGTTTCCGTGGCCGCCTTTTGCCTTGCTGGTGTGCGGCTTCGTTGCGGTGCTCGCGGCCCGGGGGATCGCCCCTTCGAGACTCCCCAGCATCTGGGCGTGGACGATGGCGGCCCTATGGATCTCCGGTCGCGGCGCCACGGCCGGCACGTTCGCGGCCCTCGGGATCACCATGGGCTTACTTCTCCTGCTTGGCGCCGCCCTCCGGGACCGGACGGTGGCCCGCAAGGAGTTGGCGCAGGCGAGCGCCCAACGCGATGCCGAGGCCGAGCGGTTAGCGGTCATGGCTGAGCGAGCGCGGATTGCTAGAGAGTTGCACGATGTCGTCGCTCACCACATGGCCATGATCTCGATCCAAGCGCAGGCGGCGCCGTTGCGTACACCGGGTCTTCCGCCAGCTGCCGAAGAGGCGTTCGCGGTAATCGAGCGGGCGGCACGTCAAGCCCTGGTTGAGACCCGCGGAATTGTGGGTTTGCTGCGAGGCGAAGACCCCGATGTGGACCGCCCGATCGAGGACAGCCGAGGCGGCAGTCGAGGCGTGACGGACGATGCCGAGCCAAGCGAGACAGGTGCCCTCGCGCCTGGCGTGTCGCGCAGCTCAACACCTGGCCGAACCGATGATCCAAGGAAGGACGATGCCGGCGCCTCCGGACCGAACGACACCACCAAGCTTGGCTCTGAATCCAACTCCGCCGCAGGCGGGAACGCCGATGCCGCCATCGGCGGGGCCCAGCCGCCGGACGAAGGCGCGCCCCCGAACTCCTGGACTGGGCCGCCTAGGGCGGGCACTGACGCCAGCGAGCGCCAACCAACGCCCGGACTGGAGGACATCGCCGGGCTGGTCGCGTCAGCCCGGGACAGCGGGTTGGCGGTGGCTTTCGCCATCGCGGCACCTCCTAGTGGCGTTCCCGCTTCGACCGGGCTGGCGGCGTACCGCGTGGTTCAGGAGGGTCTAGCCAACGCCGCGCGGCACGCGCCCGGTGCGCCGGTTCAAGTCGCGGTGACCAGTAAAGATGGAGCGCTACACGTGGATGTTCTAAACGCGGCGCCAGCTGGGGTGGGGCAATGAGCACCCATCCGACCACTCCGGTGTTCCGTTCCCCCGGTCAGACGGGGCCCAACGCAGACCTTCAGAGCCCCGCTCCCGATCAGACGGGCGCCAACGCTGCGCGCCCGGAACCCGGCCTCGACCAGACCGGCCTGACGGCAGCACTTCCCAACCCCCACTCCCGGTCAGACGGGCCCGGCAGCAGCACTTCCGAAACCCACTCCCGACCCGCCCGGATGCGACTGCGGGGCGCCTGGGGAACCTGGTGGCGCTCTTGGGTGTACTTGCTGGCCTCAACACTGATCGCCGCTGCCGCTATCGCCTATACCGTTGTCGCGTTGGTCACCGTTGCGGCGCTGGTCTTCGCGCCTGGGCGCTACCTCGGGAGGGCGGTCTTCCCCGTGGGGCGCGCGATGGCCGCTTGCGGGTTGCGTTTGGCCGCTTGGCGGCTCAACAAGACACCCAGACCCCAATTCCCAAAGCTGACGCGTGGACGCAATACGGCCGAGACCCTCGCTACGTTGGTTCATTCACGAACGACATGGCGGGCCTACGGCTGGATCATCGCCTCGATTCCCGTGCTCGCGCCTCACCTTGCCTTCCTAATTGTGTTCCCACTCGCCCCGCTTTGGGCGCGGGCCTGGGCGGCCTTAACTATAAAGACGCTGGGAATGGGCGCCCATCGGCAGGCCAAGAAAACCCCAGCGCCGCATCCGAGCGCGAGGAAGGGTGCGGCATCGGCGGCCAGGGTGGCGCCACGGCGCGGCTATGGGCTACTGGGGATGCGCGAACGAGTCGCATCGTTAGGCGGCTCGCTGCGCGTGGGGCAAACCCCAGACGGCGGTTTCGCCGTTCACGCGGTCCTCCCACTGCCAGCCAGCGACGGCCCAACAACCCAAGGGGGAAACGAATGACCCAGGCCATTCGAGTCATTGTGGCAGATGACCAAGAGATGATTCGAGACGGCATCGGCGTACTGCTCACATCTTCGGGCGAAATCGAAGTCGTGGGGTTCGCGGCCGACGGGCAAGAAGCGGTGGAAATGTCGGCGCAAACCAAGCCAGACGCGATCGTTATGGATATACGGATGCCGCATATGGATGGCCTAGCCGCCACGGCCGCCATCACGGCCGCCAAGACCTCCGAAGATTCACCGCCACGGATCTTGATCCTGACCACCTTCGACCACGACGATTACGTGTACGAGGCGCTGGCCTCAGGCGCAAGCGGGTTCATGCTGAAGGACGCCTCAGCGCGCGAGCTGATCGCGGCGGTTAAGGTGGTGGCCAGCGGCGATGGGCTGCTCGCGCCATCGGTGACCAAAAGGTTGATCGCGCAGTTCGCGATGCGTCGGCGCGAGGGACGAGCGGCCGATCCGGCCGTGCTGGCCCGCCTGACCGCGCGCGAGTTGGATGTGCTGAGAGAGATCGCGCGGGGGCTATCCAACATGGAAATCGCCGCGCGCCTATACCTCTCGGAACAGACCGTGAAAACTCACGTGGGGCACGTGCTGGCCAAACTAGGGGCGCGAGACCGAACCCAAGCGGTGGTGTTCGCCTACGAAAATGGCGTGGTGTAAAACGGCGCGGGCCACCCGCCCGTTGCTGCGTTACTGAATTCGGCTCGAACGCTGGCGTTTCAACCACGAAGGACATCTAGCCCATGGTTGCGTCGGCGAGCGACCGTCGCGCCCCCGTTAGCGTAGGCGATCCAACCCCCGCACTCGCCGCCGACACCCAAACCCCGCCCCACCACCGCCAACGAGCTTACGCACATGACCGCCAGCGGGCGATGGACCGGTACCACAGGGTGGCCTCCGGTTTCGCTCCACCGATGGATGTGGTCTTGACCTGGGCTTTCATACGGTCGGGGAATGGCATTCCTCGCTCACTTGAACCGCTCTGCGTCCCCTGGCATTTGTGCCCTGATCCTGTTTTTTGCGCCCCTGCACGCCCTGTCCAATGCGAGAGCGGAGGCGGTCGAGGACGGGCCTTCAGTGACGGCATCGGCCGTTTACGATCTCACTCGATACCCGGAATCCCTACTCGATCCCGTGTCCGATGGCGCACTGCGAG
>JAIRXV010000433.1 GCA_031268115.1 Bifidobacteriaceae bacterium | reverse complement strand
GTTGTGCTGGGCGTGGCGGGGTGTAGCGGCCCGGTCGAGGATGCCGCCCCCGGTGCCGCTGAGGCAGGACCCTACGCCGCAGAGTTCGAGCAGGCGGCGGTGGGGGCGAGCGATTTTGTGCGCAAGGTCTTAGCGGACGGCACGATCACTCCCGACGAGCAGCGCGAATCGCAGCAGAAGTATTTCGATTGTTTGGTAGACAACGGGCTGGAGGCCTCCTGGGACTACTCTTCCGGGGGTCGCCAGTACGTGCGAATAGATACTCACGGCGATAAGGATGCGAATGGCGAGATATCTCTACCCTGCACTAAGGCATGGGTCTGGGAGATCGATTCTCTCTACTGGGCGGTGATCGATAACCCCGATAAGGCAGACCCGGATGATATCAGCGCCGCCTGCTTGATCCGCGAGGGTTTGGCCCAGGAGGGTTTCACGGGGAAGGATTTCGCTGAACTCAAAGAGTTGGCCGGTGCGAAAGAAATAGTCGTAGAGGGGGGCGACCAGCCCGGAACCTATTCGTTCCCCCAGAACACCGGTTTGACCGAGGACGAGGTGACGCTGCCCAGCGGGGTGCCGTTGAGCGATGAGCGTGTCGAATTGTGTCGCTACGCGCCCGGATCGCGCTGACTGCTATGCGCCCAAGAAACGGGACAGGGTATGAAGGCTTCGGCTGCGGCGCGAAGACCGCCGGTGTCCCCGGCGGCACGGGTGGCGCTGGCGATGCTGGCCGCCGCGTCTGAGCTGGTCGGGCTTCGCCCTTCCGGGCATATGTCGGGCACCGGCCCGCGCAGAACCTACCCCTCAGGGGGTCAGCGCCTCGACCACTTCCAACGATTCCCGCGCGATCTCCAATTCTTCGTTGGTGCCCACCACCCACACTTGGACCTCGGCCCCATCTGGGGAGATGCGCGCGGATCGCCCGCCTCTCACCGTCGCGTTGACCTCGGGATTCACGGCGATCCCCAAACGCTCTAGGCCGGTGCATGCCTCAAGGCGAGTGGCGGGGTCGTTCTCCCCGATTCCGGCGGTGAACGCCAAGGCGTCCACTCGGCCCAGGTGCGCGTAATAGGACCCGATGTAGCTCTGGAGCCGGTGAACGAACGTGGTGACGGCGATTTGGGCGCCCTCATCCCCGGCTGCGGCGAGGCGCCGAATGTCGCGCATATCTGGCGATCCGCCCAGCCCCAGCAGCCCGGAGGATTTGTTGCACATCGCGTCCAAATCGTCGAACCCCATGCCCGTCTGGCGGTGCAGGTGGAACAGGATGGCCGGGTCGATGTCGCCGCATCGCGTGGCCATGACCAGGCCTTCAAGCGGGGTCAGACCCATCGACGTCTCCACCGACCGTCCCCCTTTGACCGCACACACGGACCCGCCGCCACCAATATGGAGGACGATGACGTTCACGTCCTCGGGCGCACGGCCCATCAGTTCCGCCGTCTTGCGGGACACGTAGCGATGTGACGTGCCGTGCATGCCGTACCGGCGGATCCTGTGCTTGGCTGCGAGCTCCCGGGGGATCGCGTACGTGTACGCCTCGGGTGGCAGCGTGCGGTGGAACGCCGTATCGAAAACCGCCACATGCGGCAGGTTTGGGAAAGAAAGCTGAGCGGCCTCGATACCCGCCAGGTTGGGCGGGTTATGCAGCGGCGCCAACGCCGATTCCTGTTCGATGGCCGCTTTGACCCGGGCTGTCACCAGCGCCGGGGCGTCGAAGGCATCGCCGCCCTGGACCACCCGGTGGCCCACCGCGACCAAACCCACGCGGTCCAAGTCCGGGCCATGGGCGTGGAACATCGCCATGACCTGCCCCATCCCGTGGGTGTGGTCGGGGATGTGGGCGCTGACCTCGAATTCGGTCTCGTCCAGCCGGTGAGTGACGGTTGAGGCATCTTGTCCGATCCGTTCCACTAGACCCGAAGCCAGACGCTCTTCGGTGTCCACGTCCACGAGCTGGTATTTGATCGATGTGGAGCCTGCGTTGATGACAAGGACGGTTCTGCTCACGTGCGGGTGGATCCCTTCGGGGTACGGGTGGGGGAGCGGTGACGGCCAGGTGAGGGCCGGCATCGTCCACCTAACCCTGGGCTTGGATGGCGGTAATCAAAATGGTGTTTACGATGTCGTCCACGGTGGCCCCGCGCGACAGATCGTTGACCGGCCGGTTCAGGCCCTGCAACACCGGGCCGATGGCGAGCGCCCCAGATGAGCGCTGCACCGCCTTGTAGGCGATGTTGCCGGCGTCCAAATCCGGGAAGATCAGCACCGTGGCCCGGCCCGCCACGGGTGAGTGCGGCATCTTGGAGGCCGCCACCGCGGGGTCCACGGCGGCGTCGTACTGGATGGGGCCCTCAACCACGAGCTCGGGGGCGCGTTGCTTCACCAGGGCCGTCGCCTCTCGGACCGCATCGACATCGACCCCGGAGCCGGACGTGCCGGACGAATAAGACAGCATCGCCACACGCGGCTCCACCCCAAACGCGGCGGCCGTGGCAGCGGATGTGATGGCAATATCAGCGAGGTTGGGCGGCGTCGGATTGGGGTTGACGGCGCAATCCCCAAACACCAACACTCGATCCGCTAACGCCATCAGAAACACCGAGGAGACAATTTGGACACCAGGCGCGGTCTTGATGATTTGAAAGGCCGGGCGAATCGTGTCCGCTGTGGTGTGCGATGCCCCCGAAACCATTCCATCTGCCTCCCCCATCTGCACCATCATGGTGCCAAACACGGTCGGAGACGTGAGTTGGGTGCGGGCGGCTTCAACGGTCAGCCCCTTTGACCGGCGGATCTCGGCGAGGGCATGGGCGTAGCGGTCCACCAATTGCTCATCGCGGATATCGACGATGCCGATCCCTCCCAAATCGATTCCCAACGCCCTGGCTGCCCGGTCCAGTTCCGCGGGCTGGGCGAGCACCGTGATGCGGGCGGCACCCAATTGGTTGACACGGCAGGCGGCCCGCAAAACGCGCGGATCGGAACCCTCCGGCAACACAATGTGTCGGGGGGCGCCTTGAGCCCGTTCAAGCATCGAATGGCCGAAACTCAAAGGTGTCACGATGGTCGAGGTGAACGATGCGATTGACTCGGCTACGTCATCGGCGGCGACATTCTCCATGTACATGGATAAGCCGGCGGTGACTTTGCGCGTCGTGGCCGGTTCGATGTGACCCCGGACCTCGCCCGCACGTAAACCCGTGGTGAACGAGTCGAGGGCGGTTCGGATGATCGGAACGTTTGTGCCGATGCCGCGGATCAGCCGAATCATCGCCTTCGGCGGGGCAAACCCGCCGGTCAATACGATCCCTGAGAGGGAGGGGAAGCCTTCGGCGGCGTGGGCGGTGATCAGTGCGAGGAGCAGCGATTCGCGATCCCCTGGGGTGATGATTACGGCACCATCCTCCAGGCGTTCGATCAGATGCTCGGCCTCCATGGCGCCGATGATCAGGGCTAGGGCCTCCTGGTCGAGGAGGCTGGCGTCCCCGCCTATCAGTTCCCCGCCGGCCGATTCCATGATCGCGCGCACCGTGGGCGCCGAAACCAAACGGCTTTCGGGGATGGCGTACGCGGGGACGTTCAGGGTGGACAGGGCCTCACGCACCTTCGCCAAATGCTCGGGCCCACAACGGTTTGCGATGACGCTCAGCGTCGGGGCGTTGTTCTCAGCGAATGTGCTGAGCGCAACCTCCGCGGCAGTGCGCACGGTGGTGGGGCGCCGCCCCAAGGCGTTGATCACCAGCGCCACCGGCGAGGCCAGATTCGCTGCGATCCGGGCGTTGAGGGCGAGTTCCGAGGCCTCACCCACATCCGTGTAATCCGATCCGATCACGACGATGGCGTCGCATCGCCGGGCGACCCTGAGGTACCGCTCCAGGATCCGGGCGTGTGCTTCCCTCGGTCCCAAGTGAATGTCCTCATAGGTGACGCCCAGGACCTCATCCCACGTCAAAGGCAGAGTTGAGCGGAGACGCAGCACCTCGGTCACGGGATCCGGTTCGTGTTGATGCGCGACGATGGGTCGGAAGACCCCCGCTTTGCCAGCGCGTTCCTTGAGGGATTCGAGAATTCCGAGCGCAACGATGGATTTGATGGAATCGCCCTCCGTTGAGGCGACATAGACGCTGTGAACCACGAGGTGGCTGTGCCTTTCGTGAAGATGTCTTGGCTTTGAGTGCGCGCGGTGCGGCAATTGCCCAGGGTACTCCGGGGCGCAGAGCGTCGGGGCGGGCGGCCTCCGGGTCGGGTAGTGTGGCTCGGGTCGGTCCGGCCGATTCCAGCCCATTCCTTCCCGATGAGGAGCCACATGCAGATCTGCTCTGTTCGCTTTCCCCGTCGCGTTTGGCCGGCCCTCGCCGTTCTCGTCGCCGTGCTCGTGCCCGGCGCACCCGCCTGTTCCTCTTCTGAGCGGGGGTCCGCGATGGCGGCCCAACGCGCCACCGCCGAGAGCTACTACGCCTGCCTGGCCGATGCCGGTCTGCCGGCGCGGATCGAGGAGACCGACAACGGCGGCACACGGGTGGATTGGCCTCAAGAGGGGTATGACATCCTCGCGATCATCCCCTTGCCCGATCCCGAGCTGTACCGCACCCAGTCCCCGGCGGTCTATTGGATTCCTGGGCGTTCCGGCGATTTTGAGGACGAGAACGGGACCTTTGAGCGCTTCATGACTGAACACCAGTTGGCGATGGACTATGGGCTGGAAATCGACGGGGTCGACCATTCCGCCACGTTGGCCGCATGCCACAGACAATTCCCCTATCAGGACCCGTACGCGGAGTCCGACCCAGCAGAGGAACTGCGCGGCAAACAACTCTTGGCCGACTCAACGAACGCTTGGATCGCCTGCGCCCGGGACAACGGCCTACCCAACCTCGCTGACGTTAGCCCAGGCAAAGCCGATAATTGGCTGACCTCTCCGACCGCCATCGTCCCCCTGAGCACTACTCCCGACGCCCTGCGGGCAATTCTTCAAGCGTGTCCCAACTTCGATGCCGAACAAGCCGGAAAGATGGAGCAGTCAGGATTCGATGCGGTCGCGTTTCGACCCGACCCCGCGATTCAGGTGGATGACGCGAACGGCGAGGAAGAGGCCGCCCGCTACGCCGAGCTGACCGCCATTCTGAATGAGGCCACGGACCAGTTCTATACCGACCAGATGCAGAATGGCGATCCCATCTTGCCGTAGGGGCAAAACCCGCAGAACCCGAATCGGCACCGCTGGCAACGCAGACTGGGCGCCACCGCCGGGCGGCAGCGCAGCGTGGCGTTACCCTGGTCCGCGTGACTGCCGCTCACCGCCCCGTGCTCGTTGTCGACTATGGCGCGCAATATGCCCAGCTCATTGCCCGGCGGGTGCGCGAGGCGCACGTCTACTCGGAGATCGTGCCCCACACGTGGTCCGTGGCGCGGATGCTTGAACGCGACCCGGCCGCGATCATCCTTTCTGGCGGACCCGCCAGCGTCTATGTCCCCGGCGCCCCGCAAGTGGACCCCGCGCTTTTCGACGCCGGGGTACCCGTGCTCGGTATCTGCTACGGCTTCCAGGCCATGGCCCACAGCCTCGGTGGGGCCGTCGATGCCGCCGCTCAAGGGGAATACGGGCAGGCATCGGCCCAAGTCAAGGCCTCAGGAACCCTCCTGGATGGGTCGCCGCCCGAACAGTCCGTGTGGATGTCGCACGGCGTGGCAGTCACTCGCCCACCTGAGGGTTTCGAGGTTCTGGCATCCACGGCCGGGGCCCCCGTGGCGGCCTTCGAGGACCGGGCGCGGCGTTTGTTCGGTGTCCAGTGGCATCCCGAGGTCCGCCATACGCCGCTGGGCCAGCGGGCGCTTGAGCGGTTCCTCTTCGAGGGCGCCGGCTTGACACCCAACTGGACTGCCGGTTCGATTGTCGCTGAACTCGTGAAGGCGATTCGCCGCCAGGTGGGTTCGGCCCGGGCCATCTGCGGACTGTCCGGCGGCGTCGATTCGGCGGTGGCCGCGGCGTTGGTGCAGCGCGCCATCGGCGACCAGTTGACGTGCGTGTTCGTGGATCACGGGCTGTTGCGGGCCGGTGAACGGGAGCAGGTGGAGCAGGACTTCGTGGCCGTCACCGGCGCGCGCCTCGTGGTCAGCGACGCGGCCAGGACTTTCTTGGATGCCCTAGCCGGCGTGAGCGACCCGGAAACCAAACGCAAGATCATCGGCCGCGAGTTCATCCGCGCCTTCGAAGCGGCCGCCCGGGCCGTGGTTGCGGATCCCGCCCCGCCGGCCCCCGGTACGGCGCCACCCGCTTGCGCTGTGGACGCGGATCCCACCCCGCTTCCTCCCCACGCCGACGATGCCGGCGCCGTTCGTTTCCTGGTCCAGGGCACCTTGTACCCGGATGTCGTGGAATCGGGCGGCGGCGAGGGCGCCGCCACCATCAAGTCTCACCACAACGTGGGAGGGCTGCCCGACGATTTGCGGTTCGAGCTAGTGGAACCCCTGCGTACTTTGTTCAAGGATGAGGTTCGTGCGGTCGGGGCCGAACTCGGGCTGCCGGACTCGATGGTGTGGCGCCAGCCTTTCCCCGGCCCGGGCTTGGCGATCCGCATTGTGGGGGACGTGACCGAGGCCCGCCTCAACGTCCTCAGGGCGGCGGACGCCATCGTCCGGGAGGAGTTGACGCAAGCGGGCCTCGACCGCGAGATCTGGCAATGCCCAGTGGTGTTGCTGGCGGGCGTGCGTTCCGTGGGGGTGCAGGGCGACGAACGCACTTACGGGCACCCGCTTGTGCTGCGGCCCGTGACCTCGGAGGACGCGATGACGGCCGATTGGGCGCGCGTGCCGCACGAACTGTTGGCGCACATCGCGCGGCGCATCACCAATGAGGTTCGCGAGATCAACCGCGTACTGCTCGATGTCACCAGCAAACCCCCGGGCACCATCGAGTGGGAATAGCGCCGCAGCCAAGACCCTTCGTTCGTGAGAATGTGGCTAGGTCGGTGCTGAAAAGCACCGACCTAACAATGCTGGCTGCTCCGTCAACTGGTCAGCGCGGTCTGCGCCGATCCAGTTGACGCAGCCGTCGGCCGCTTTATCGCCCGGCCTCCTACGGCAGCTCCTGACCACCGTTGCCGTCATTTTCGTGTGGCAAAGAACGACGCCTACGCCGGCCCCGGATCGCGCCAATGATGGCGGTCGCCAAGAGCGCCGCGCCAGCGGCGAAAAGGACAACTATCGCGAGTAGTTCGACTTCCATGGACTGGCGTCGCAGCGCGACACCCATGATGGTCAACCCGATAGCGGTGACGATGACGCCCCATACGATCACGCCCACTCGTGGCGTGGTGACTATCGGACGAACGTATTGGGGGGAGACAGGTGTCGGGTTTGTGTTTACGGCGCGGGCTTCGTTATTCATGACGGTTCTCCTTGTTCGATCTCTAGATGTCCGATAGACAGGTTGACCTTGACTCTGAGTAGGGGTTCGGCGCCATCTTCGACCTCAGGAGACCACGCGGTGATCTCTTGATCTATCCCACCCACTGCAGTGTCCCAACCCATGGACCGCGCTGCGCCGTTGCCGGAGTCCATAGTCCAGCCCTCGGGCAGTTCGATCAGGATGTCGCCCACATCGACCATGGCGGTCACTTGGATGGGGACACTGCGCGGCAGGATCAGTTTGCCCCGCCCAATGCCGATGTCGACGTTTACCTCCTGCGGTTTGTCTCCTACGGCGATGTTGCGCAGGTCGAGTTCGCCAGCGCCTATCCCAACGTCATAGGTGTCGCGTAGCGCTGTGCCTGTAGGTCGCCATTGCGCAGTGCCGATGTTCGGACCCACATGGACGTTCCACGCCGCGTAGACAGTGGCCATTGCCGGCAAACCCACCACCATCGCGATGATGGCACAGGCCGTGATTCCGCCGACTCTGCGTCCCGCCATCCCCAATCCGACAATCGCGATCCCCAGCAGCGCGATCACCCCGCCTATTGCGAGCCCCGGCGCATAGAAGGAAGCGTGATTAGTGGCGCTGTACCACCTGTCTAGCAGCATCACCGTGGCGATGAGGAATAGCGCCGCGGCCCATATCACCGCCCACACAACACCACCGGGTGGGCGCCGCTTTGGGGCGCCGTAGGTCGGAGGTGCGGCGGTCGCGAGTGGAGGGGCCAGGGGTTGTCCGCCCGCGGCCCCGGGACCGGGCATACCGCTCCAGGTTCCTTGCGGTGGTCCAACTACTGGAGGTAGTGGCACCGTGGGCTGCGCCCCTTGAGACGGGTCTTGGGCGCCGATGCCGTACCCCCCTTGCGGTTCGTTCCAGGCGGTTTGGTTTGGTGTCGTCTGGTTTCCCTCGGTTTCGTTCCACGCGTTTGGGTTTGGTGCGGCTCCGTTCCATGCGGTTTGGTTCCCCGTGGCTTGGTTCGGCGTCGTTTCGTCCGCCGCGGTTTCGTTCTCTGCGTTTTCCTCTGCTGCCGTGTTATTCCCC
>JAIRXV010000361.1 GCA_031268115.1 Bifidobacteriaceae bacterium | reverse complement strand
GCCCGTCGCCAGGGAAGCCTCCTTGAGCGTGGCCGGGACCAGGCGCAACACCACGTCCGCCGAACGGATCACAATGGGCAGGATCATGATGGTGATGGCCAACGATGCCGCGAACGCCGACTTGTCGAACCCGAACGCCAACACATAGGTGGCGTAGATAAACAGGCCGCACACAATCGACGGTAAAGCCGTCATCGCTTCCACCACGGTCCGCACGGTCCGCGCGAAGGCACCAGGGAATTCCGCGAGGAATACCGCACATGCCAGGCCGAGCGGAATAGAAATAGCCAACGCGAACGCAATCATGATCAAAGTCCCGACGGCCGCATGGGCCATTCCGCCCATGGTCAGCGGTTCCTGCGGCCCGGTGATGGATAGGTCCTCGACCCAGAAGTTCGCGTGCCGCAATGCCTGCGATCCGCGGATCACGGTGAACACGATCACCACGACCAGCGCCGCGAGCAGCACCAGCGCCCCGGAATGGATCACCACGCCCACCAGCCGGTCCGCGATGGTCACGCGCCCCTCATCGAAGCTGATCAGCGCCACATAGAACCCGAGGAACAGCAGATACGCGACAACAACAAACGCGACGGGTCCGTCCAGGGGCAGCACCTGCGTAAACGCCCATGCCGTGGTCGCGATCGCCGCGGCCCCCGCCCCCAAGGCCCGCAGCACATCCTCCCGGCGCAGCGTGGAAAGCGGGCGCCGCACCTCAGGCGGGCTTTCCCGCGCAACCATCCCGTCGCGCCCCACCACTCGAGTCCGCGTGAACCGCCCTGGTTTGTCCACTCGCCGATGCTCCCGCCCGCTGGGCGGCGCACCGACGATGACGGCCCCCACATCCCCGCCACTCCCAAACGCCCGTGTATCCCCACGATCCCCGGCCGCCGCGGCTCCACGGACCCCATCCCCCAACTCGGCGCTACCGCCACGCTCCCCGCGATCCGCGGCCGCCATCTCAACCACCTCACCAAGGGCGAGGGGGTC
The DNA here is from genome assembly GCA_031268115.1 of Bifidobacteriaceae bacterium. GTDB lineage: Bacteria > Actinomycetota > Actinomycetes > Actinomycetales > WQXJ01 > JAIRRT01. The sequence goes on along the minus strand of JAIRXV010000361.1, from coordinate 3,471 downwards.
ACGCGAGGCTTGGTACGTCATCGTGCACCTCCGTTAGCTTGCCGCGCCGGAACGCGAACGTTGGATGATGATTCCGGCCCCGAAGTTGACCAGCATGGTGATACCGAACAGGACCAGGCCCGCCGCCATCAGGGCGGACAGTTCGAACGAACTGGCCTCGCCGTAGCGCAACGCGATCAGCGACGAGATCGAATTGGTGCCCGTCGCCAAAATGTGCGGTTGAATCACAAACACGGGGGAAATCACGAGGTAGACGGCGATGGTCTCGCCCAATGCGCGCCCCAAACCCAGCATGGTTCCGCCGAGAATCCCGCCCATCCCGAACGGGTACACCACGGAGCGGATCATGCCCCACTTGGTGGAGCCCAGGGCGAGGGCGCCTTCGCGTTCACCCTCGGGGGCTTGGGCGAAGACTTCGCGCATGATACTCGCCGCGATAGGCGCCACCATCATCGCCACCACGAGCCCCGCCAGGAATGCCGATGCCGTAAACACGGTGGGCGTGGCCAGGGGGTTGGCCGCATCGAAATTGGGTACCGCGAAGATCGGAATCCACCCGAAATAGGTGCTGATCCATTGAGCCACGGGCAGGATCGCGCCCTCCAGCCAGAACATGCCCCACAGCCCATAGACCACCGATGGAATGGCCGCCATAAGATCCACGATCCCAACAAGCAGGCGTTTCATTCCGGCCGGAGCGTATTCGGAAATGTAGGTCGCGGTGCCCAGGGCCAGCGGCAGCGCCACCAGGATCGCGATCAACGCCACGGTCAGCGTGCCGAACAGCACCGCAGCGATCCCGAACCGCAACGAGTTTGGCTCCCAATCTTCCTCGGTCAGGAAGGACCAACCGGCCGTGCGGATCGCCTCGGAGCCCCGCAGCGCCAGGAACAGGCCCACCAGGGTCATGATCGCCAGCACCAGCACCCCGGTGGTGTGCGCGCCGAGCCGGAACACGTGGTCCGAACGCGACCGTCCGGCGGCCAGGTTGCGTTTGCGATCCCCGACGATGCCGGCCCTCACCTCCGCGCGGCTCCCACTGGTTGCGCCGCCCCCACCGGTTGCGCCGCCCCCACCGGTTGCGCCACGCCCAGCACCCGCGCCACGCCCATCGTTCGCGCGGCCGCGCCCACGGTCCGCGCCGCGCCCAGCGCCCGCCGAATGGCTCCCCCCGCCGCCTGCCATCCCGCTCCCCCCGGGCGTCATCCGAACCGCCCGTGCACGTAATCGGCGGTCCTGGGGTCCTGGGGCTCGGCGAACATCGCGTCGGTGTCCCCGTACTCCACGATCACCCCCGGCGTGCCCTGCTCTGCCAGGAAGAATGCGCACTGTTGGGACACCCGCTGAGCCTGTTGCATGTTGTGGGTGACGATCACGATGGTCACGTCCTGCTTCAACTCGGTCATCGTCTCCTCGATGACCCGGGTGGACGTTGGGTCGAGCGCCGAGCACGGCTCGTCCATGAGGAGCACCCTCGGCGTGACCGCCAGGGACCGCGCGATGCACAGGCGCTGCTGCTGGCCTCCGGATAGGGAGCCGCCCGGTTCGCGCAGCCGGTCTTTGACTTCCTTCCACAGCCCAGCGCGCCGCAGTGACCCTTCGACGATGCCGTCCTTGGCGTCACGGCTGGCCCGCACCCCGGTGAGTTTGAGGCCGGCCACCACGTTGTCGTAGATGGACATGGCCGGGAACGGGTTGGGCTTTTGGAACACCATGCCGATGTGCCGCCGCGCCTCTTGGACCTTGCGGGAGCGGTCGTAGATGTCGGCGCCGTCCAGGAGCACTTGCCCGGCGAGGGATGCGGACGGCACCAGTTCGTGCATCCGGTTGAGGATGCGCAGGAACGTCGATTTGCCGCATCCGGACGGTCCGATCAGCGCGGTCACTTTCCCGCCTGGCATGGCCAGCGAGACCCGTTCGAGGACTTTGTGCATCCCGAACCAGGCGGAAACGTCACGGGCTTCGATCTGGGACAGCGGCGCTCGCGGCCGGGCCGCGCCCGGTGCGTAGGCGGGGCTGATGGGGTGGGGAGGTGTGGCGGTTTGGGCGGTCGATATCGCGTTCATGGCTCTCACAGAAGGTTGGGTAGTGCGTTCATGGCAAGGTCGGAGGCGGCGACTCCCAGCACGAGCAGGATCGGCACGCCAATCAGCCAGGCGTGCCACCGCCCCCAGGTGCGCCCAAGCCACCACAGCCCGATGCCGGCGGCGAGGAAACTCGCGACGGCGAAGAGGGCGAGTGGCCAGGCGGATGGGTCTTGACCCATGGCGCGCTCTGCGGCGGGCAGAGCGGGATAGGCCAGCACTTTCGCGGCGTCCGGGTGGACTTCGGAGATGAGTTCGGCGTCGGCGTGGAGCACCCCGGTGGGGAACAGGGCGAGGCCGTCGCCGGTTTGCAGTTCGAGCCGCCCCTGGCCGGCGCGCAGCGGTTGCGGCAGCGGATCGCCCGCCCGCCGCAGCCCGGTCACGCGGTATGTGTGGGTGCCTTGGCCGGTGGTCACCGTGATGATGTCCCCCGGTTCCAGCAGTGGGACCTGCGCAAACGGCCCGCCGTAGGTCGCTTGTCTCCCCAGGACGATGGCGGTCCCTCCCTGTCCTGGCACCGCCGAGTCGCGCCGGTGTCCGGCTCCCGCCCGCAGCGTTCGGGCGGTGGTGCCCTCGCGGATCACTTCGCTCAGCCCGATCTTGGGGATCTCGAGCAGCGCGATCGGCGTTCCGTCGGCAACCAGCCCGCCGTCGAAGCTGAGTTGACCCACGGGCGCCTCGGCTTTGGCGAGGGCCACCCGCAGCTGGTCGTAGCCGATCACCTGCGAGCGCCGGTGCTGAAGGGACGAGAACAGGGCCGCTTGGACCACGAACGCGAGCAACAGCACCGAGACGCTCAGGATCGCGGCGCCCGCCCACCACCGCCCATCGCGAACCGCGGGCTGGGCAGATGGTGGCGCCGCGGGGCGGCGCGGTGGGCGCCCGCGGCCCGGTGGGCGGGCGGGCTTCGCCCGCGCCTGGCGCCCGGCCGCAGGCCTCGCGCGCTGCCCGCGCGCGCGGCGGGGTGCGGCGGGGCGGGCGGCGGCAGGGCGCTGACGCTGGTCCAGCGCAGCACCCGCAGCGGCCAGCCCACCATCGGGGCCAGCCCCAGCCGAGGCGAGAACCGGCCCCACCTGCCGCGGCGCCAAGTCAGGAGCGGCCAGCCCACCATCGGGGCCAGCCCCAGCCGAGGCGAGAACCGGTCCCACCTGCCGCGGCGCCAAATCCGCAGCGGCACGCCCACCACCCGAGCCAGCCCCACCCCCACTCGACACACGAACCGGTCCCACCTGCCGCGGCACCGAGTCACGAGCGGCCAGCCCACCACCCGGGCCAACCACACCCGATGCGGAGACCCGTCCCGCCTGTCCCGGCGCCAAATCCGCAGCGGCACGCCCACCACCCGAGCCAGCCCCACCCCCACTCGACACACGAACCGGTCCCACCT
>JAIRXV010000258.1 GCA_031268115.1 Bifidobacteriaceae bacterium | reverse complement strand
CAAGTCCCGACGGCTTGGCCTTCGCGTAAACCACCAAGGAGCGGACGGACCACAGGTCTGAAGCCTCCGTCGAGGCCAACTCGTTCAACCACGCCGGGCCCGCCAGGACTAGTCCGCCGAGCGTGGACTGGAGCGAGTCTCGCTTCTGGTTCAACCGGTACAAGGCCTGTGTCCAACAGGCTTTCGCGGCGCGCGGATCCAAGATGCCCCAGTCTTCGGTGGAGACCCACGTGCAGCCCCCCGGGCCAGGAGCATCCTCGAAGTGGATAAGAATCCGACCCAGGTCCTGAAGATCGACGAATTCGACGCGCTTAAACGGGTGCCCGCGGGAGTGCGAATGCAATTCGGCGCGGTCGCGAAGCGAATCCGCCGCTGTGCGGCTTTCGCAGCAAACGATGCCCAGCCAGAACTGTTGCGACCGGTCAATCTGCCGCCGCAGCGATGCCCATGCGGCATCGAGTCCCTCAGCGGCGGGTTCTGCGATCATTCGCCATCTTCGCCATCTTCGCCATCGAGGTAGGGGCGCAGCAGCGGGTGGATGTCATACCACTCCTCGTGGTTGGGGTAGCCGAGGATCATGTGTCGGGACAGGAGGCTGAATATCTGTTCCCACCCCTCATCCTCGGATTCGAGGCCGATGTCGTGGCGGCTCGCCACACGTCGCAAACACTCCCTGACGTCATCGGCCAAGGGGAGGAACTGTTGACGCACGGCCTGGATGGAGCGTTCGATCGTATCGTTGGACGCCGGCAACTCGTCGGTTTGGAGTTCTATCTCGATCAGCAAACGCATCAAGTCGCGAATGCTGCCACCTGAAAGCCCGATCAGCCTTTCCAGCTGCGAGTCCTCGAGGAACCGGCTGGTCTCTCCGTTTGGTACGCGCAGGCTCACCAATTGCTTTAGGGCGTCGATTCCCGGCCGGTAGGGATCGCTGCTATTGGGGCTGGACACGCGAACGTTGACGCATCGGCGTTCCCCCGGCACTCCGGGGCGGACGTACGGGGGGATCACCATTACGGTCCAGCAATCCTTCAAGCGGATGAGGTCGGAATTAGAAACCAAGAGAGTATGAAGCGCGTCCCTGGTCGCCTTGAAGTCACGCCCCCGTACGTGGTCGATCGAATCAACCAATACGACCAGACCCTTTGCCCCGCGTCCCGTCGTGGAACTGGCCTTGCGTACCTCTTCCGCGATATGGCCCACGTGTCGGTTCACCTGATCTTCCAGCACTTGTAAGCGGCCGTCCAAGAAGCGCCGCAATTTGGCGACGAACGCCGCGTCTTCTCGCAAAGCGGCGCGGATATCGACGTCCAAGTCGAGCCCAAGGGGCATGGGAACGGCGATGGTCCCAGTCGCTTGAGTTTGAATGTCGAACCGCGGAGGCAGACCCTTCAACCATTCGGTCAAGCTGTGCCAGAGTCCGCCTGCGCGTCCCTTATTGGGGGCGAAGCCCGCCGCCACTACTGCGTCGGCGATTCCGCCGGCGAGATAGAACAGAAACTCGGTGATCTCTGGGGGTTGGTCGGGATAGAGATAGTCCATGAGATCGATCCTGACCGCCGCATAGCCTGCGTCCTTAAGGTTTTGTCGCAGCCGCAGCAGCTGAGTGCTCTTCCCGCATCCGCGAAGCCCGTTGAGGTACACCATCCGCCCCGGCGCGGAACGCTTGATATACCGCTCCAGGAGTCGCACATTGTCCAACCCAACGGTGTCCTTTGCCTCCGGCAGGGACTCGAAAGCGACATAACGGGGATCCCCAGGCTCAAGGGGCCCGTGGGTCAGGTTCTGGTTGAGGTCCTTCAGGAATGTCTCGTCTTCATCGCTCAACAAGCTCACCAGGGCAGCATAGCCCGACCAGCGGTTCCACCCGGCGGGCGCACCCCGAAACCGCGAGGCTTCGATGGGGAGAGGCGAGGTGGCGGCACCTAGAGACGATTCTCGAACCGGGTCAGCCGGCCGCGGACCTGGGGTCGAGCTTCCACACGGCAATCCCACGAGGGCGCGGCTTCGCCGCGCGCCGCGCAAGGCAGCGCCCTGCGAGCGCCTCGTAACGTAGGCTGGTGCGGTGGTTGATCCGGCGGTTGTTGAACTGCTCGATGCGATGAGCATGGACGATCAAGTTGAGTTGGTCTGCTCAGAAACCAAACTTGGGGGATCGGGTTTTTTGGCGTGCGTTGGGGGCGCCTGGGGGTGGGGGCGCCTGGGGTGTGTTTGTGAAGCCCGTGGAGATGGTGGCTGGTAGTGCGTGGCGCTGGGCGCGACCGTGGGCGTGTACCTGATTGAAGGCGCTCGATTCGAAGTGTCAGGCGACTCCTGGGCAGGCCCGGCGGAGGGCGGTTCCAGCCACGTCCTGGGCGTTATTTGCCGTTCGGGGCGGTCACGCCGTAGCGGGCAGGGGCGTCAAAGCGACGTCCCAACCCAAGTCCCGCAACGCGGCGACAGCTCGAACCTTGGCCCGTCTTTTTTGGCCGTCAGTGGCTTGGGCGGTGTACCAGCCGGAGCCCTTCTCCACATAGTCGGTCCCGTCGCCCAGCATGGCCCACAACGTCACCGCCATGGTCCGGGCCACCGCCACGCGCGCCTGCTTCTTGCCGTGGCTGCGCAGGATCCGCAGGTAGCGGGCTTGGAAGAACGTGCCCTTCTTCCTGGCCGCGTTGCCCGCGGCCAACGTCAGAGCAGCTTTGAGGTGCTTGTTGCCCTTGGTGACCCTCGACGACTTCGATTTACCGGCCGAGGAGTTCGTGCCCGGAGCGACACCAGCCCACGACGCCAGGTGTTTCCCCGAGGGAAACACGGACATGTCCCCACCAGTCTCTGCGATGAACACCGCCGCCAAGATAGGCCCCCACCCGGGGACCTGGCGCAGCAGGCGCATCTCATCGGGCCAACCGGTGTTAGCCATGATCTCAATATCGGTGTCCAAGACCGCCACACCGGCGTCCAAACGGTCAACCTCAGCCAACTTATCCCTGACCACCCGCCGGTCTATGTCGGTCACCTGACCAGTCAGAGCACGCGTCAACGTCTCCTGATCTGCCTTCAAAGCACCGCGCAGCCCAGCCAACTCCTCGGGGTCGCTCACGCCCCGACAGATCGCGTCCAAAATCTCCCTGGACGCCTTGCCCAGCAACTTGGAGACCACCGCGGACAGTTTCAGCCCGGTCCGCTCCAACGCCTTTTCCAGCGAATTCGACACCGCGGTGCGCCTGGCTACCAGGTCCGCCCGCTGCCGGGTCAAAGTCTTCAAGTCCCGGGCAGCCGGCCCGGCCACCAAACTCCCCCGCGTCATCCCCAACGCGGCCAGCTTGGCCAACACCTTGCAGTCGATCACGTCCGTCTTGCGTCCCGGGGCCAACTTCACACGCGCCGGGTTAACCACAATCAACTCCCACGGGCCATCCTCCAACGCGTTACGCAGCGGCAGCCAATACGAGCTAGTCGCCTCCATCAGCACCACAGTCACCCCCTCGCCCACCAACCACTCCCGCAACTGTGCGAGCGACACGGTGTCCGTCTTGAATGAGCGGACCTTGTTGACCGCGCGGACCCGCCCCTCACCCAG
>JAIRXV010000232.1 GCA_031268115.1 Bifidobacteriaceae bacterium | reverse complement strand
CCAAACGCCACCGGGCGCGCCGCCTTCCGCACCAGCCCTCCACCCCCCGCTTTGCGAAGGCCCGGGGAGCCATGCAAAGATCGGGAGTCCATCACACCTGCCAGGTGGGGGAAGCCGGTCCAAGCCCGGCACTGACCCGCAGCGGTAGATCGAACCTTGAATACACCAAGGCAAGATGAGTCCGAATGCCTGCCTGGCTGGAGCGTTTCCATACCCGCCGAGGTCTGCGGAGGGACGTGGCTCACGTCATCGTGCCTTCGGGATCGCTCAACGAAAGGCACGCAACGTGCGAAAACCTCTGTTTCTGGCCGGTGGTTTGACCGCCGCCTTAGTTCTTGGCCTAGTTTCAATCACCGGCGCCGCGGCCTCTGATCCGCCAACCGGTCCGCGGATTCAAGGTGCGGCCTGTGCGGACGGCGATGGCGTCACCGTTGCCGTCGATTTCACTCCCGTTTTCGATGTTGTCGATCTACGCTGTGCGACCGCGGGTGGGACCGTGGCCGAGGCGTTTACCGGCGCAGGCTTCGCGCTCGGCTATGACGAGACTGGTCTCATGGAAAGACTCGACGGTGTTGCGGCCGATTGGTTGGACGATGACGCTCCCGCCTATTGGTCCCTGTACACCTCCACGGACGATGGCTTGGTGACGGGCGGGCCGTCCACGCAGTGGGTTTGGGCCCAGGAGGGCGCGAACGCCGGGCCCACCGCCGCTGGCCAGGCGTATTTGTTCGAGTTCTATCCGTTCGACGATCCGAAGTCCGATCAGGTGCTGGCGCTGTCCGAGGTTCGCGCCCACAAGGTGGCCGCTGCCCCGGCCGTCCCCACCTATTCGCCCGGTGGGCCGCAAGCTCAGAGCGCGGCGGCCTGGCTACGGGACGAGCTAACCGCGTCCGAGGGCGTATTGCCGGGCTATGTCGGTTCGGATGACTGGGGTTTGACCATCGACGCGTTGGCGGGTTTGGCCGCGGCCGGTATCGGCAAAGATCAATTCGCTGCCTCAGCTGACCTCGTATATCACTCCGGTGAGGCTTACGTGGGGGCCGCGAGCGCTTTGAACTCAAAGTGGCCGGCTGTAGCTAAGACGGTGTGGGCGTTGCAGATAGCGGGCCTGGATCCGAGCGTTTTCCCCGTGTCCGGTGGCGTCACGCGAGACTTAGTAGCCGAATTGCGTTCCACGGTGGGCGTTTCGGGTGAGTTCGGATCGGGCGGTTCCCCGTTCACCTGGGCGCTTGGGGTGTTGGCTTTGGCGCGCACCGCCGATGGCGTTCCGGTTCGGGCCGTAGCCCACCTCGCCTCGAAGCAGTGCGCGGACGGTTCGCCCAACGATGGCGCGTACGGCTGGACGGATGGCTGCTCCGACGCGGACCCCGACGCCACGGCGCTTGTGCTCCAAGCGTTGACGGCCGCAGGGGTGCCCAGCTCCCATCCGGGAATCCTGAACGCTGAGGCATGGCTGATGGGGACGCAGGAGTTAGAGGGCGGCTTCGCCACATCTTGGGGGTCCGCCAACGCCAACACCACTGGGCTCGCGGCGCAAGCGTTGCGGGTGCTTTCCACCGATGAAGACGATTGGGGTTTGGATTCGACCGAGGTAGCCGCAGCCCAGGCGGCGGCCGAGTTCGTCCGCGTCCTGCAGATCACTGGCCCAGTCCTCGACGCTTACCCGGATACGTTAACCCTGGACGATGCCGGTGCTATCGCCTACAGTGCGGCCGACCTTTCCGACGCTGAAGACAACGGGATCGACGCGGCAAGCGCGGATAGTTTCCGGCGGGCAACCGCGCAGGCGATATTCGCCTTGGACGGACCTGGGTTGGGCGGGCTGACGGCGCCGGAAACCAACGGCCCGCCGCAACGTCCCGGTTTGAACCAGCCACCGGACGATGGCGGCCAAACCCCGCCGCCTAGCGGGGAGACCCCGACCAATGGGTCGACGCCGCCTAGCGGGAGCGGGACCCCAACGGCCGGGGCAACTCCCACCGGGGGCGGGGCCCCCGCTCCTGGAGGCGCTGGCCCAGCCGGTAGCGACACGACACCGCCTGCGCAAGGGGGGAACGGCATCGTCCTCAATTCCGCGAACGTCAAGGTGGCGGATATGACCTGGACCGGTAAGCGGATCGTTTCGGGTTTCACGGTTACAGTCAACGGTCAGCGACTGACCCAATTCACCGTTTCGGGTCTGGGAAAGAATACCAAGATTGGGCGCGGTTGGGTCACCGTAAACGCTGCCGGGTCAACCTACGCCGGGGCCAAGAAGGTGAGTTTCCGCATTGTTCCGAAAGCTCCGCGCAGCGTCAAATCCACCGCGGGACAGCGCCAAGCGAAAATCGTTTGGCGGAAAGTGTCCAAAGCCCAACATGTGACCGGGTATGAGATTCAAGTCCGAGCCAAAGGGGCAGGCGCGTGGTCGAAGATTCGAGTGGCCCGCCCGGGCCAAACATCGGCAGTTATCGCCAAACTGGCCCAGTCCTCAACTTATGAAGCGCGCGTCCGCGCCTACAAGAAGGTGGACGGAACCAAATACCGCGGTGCCTGGTCCGCGGCCGCGGCCTCCCGCCCAAGAAAGGCAAACAATGCCGAACTGTGAACCTTGCGGCCCGCATGGGGCCGCCGGGACAAGGCGAGGCCCGCCCCGCCGATGCCGGACAAGCGCCCCAAGGTGGGCCGGCTGCCTGCTGGCCGGGGCCGGCATCGTCCTCGGGTTGGCGGGCTCACCGCTATCCAGCTCTGTACCCGCGGCCGCCGCCAACGCCCGGAACGGGCCATGCGATTCCTCGGATCGAGACGCCGTCACCTTGGTGATCGACTACCAGGGACTCGGCGGCACGGACAGCTACTGCGTGACCGGCCTGGCGGGAGGCGCAGTGGGCATGGATGTGCTGAACGCGGCCGGGATTGCGACCGAGGGGACAGTCCGCGACGGTACCGGTTTCCTGTGCCGGATTCAGGGGCGCCCCGGGGCCGGAGATGTCCTCACCATCCCAGGGAACTCGACGTACACGGAAAGCTGTGTCGCAACCACGCCCACGGCCGCCCACTGGAGTTACTGGTGGGCAGCGCCCGGTGATCGGGCGTGGACGTATTCGACGCGTGGGGTGTTGGCCAACCGGGTGAAGATAGGCGGCTTTGAGGGGTGGTCGTTCTCCTACAACACCACGCCGGACCCGCCGCCTCGGGCGGCCCCGGTAGTGGGTAAAGCGCCAGGTGGGGCTTCCCCGGCACCTGGGGATACGGCCGGAGGCGCGGCCGCCGATGGCGGTGCGTCCGCGGCGGGATCGGGCGGCCCCGGGGGGAGCGGCGGCACGGCCGCTGGCCGCGAAGGGACGTCGGCCGATGGCGGCGCTTCGGCAGCGGGATCGGGCCGCGGAGCTACCGCCGCCGGCGGCGTTTCGGCAGCGGGGGAGGGAAGCGATGGTTCGAGCGCGGCAGATTCGGCGGCCGGGGCGGTCACCCCGCCCAAACAAGGCGGTGGAGCGGCGGATGAGGCAGGAGGGTCGGGCGCGGCTGGGGACGCCTCGAAGAAAGGAGCGAGCGTCAGTGGGTCCGGGCAGCCAGGTAAGGCGTCCCAAGGAGGATCGGCGGCGCCGAAGCGAGCCCAAACGCCGTCGGCCGGGGAGCCACCGGGCGCGGCCGAGACCCCAGCGGCCGGCCCGGCCGGGCCCGGCCAGGGCGCCGCGGATTCGGCAGAGGAAGGAAGGACGGGACGAAGCGCGACATTGGCGCCGGATGGGCCACCTGGGGCAAGCCCCGCGGGCGGGACCGACGGGCCCCTGGGGTCCGAAGGGGGCGATCCTACTGGCGAAGCGGGGGGCGGCGAAACGGGGGGAACGCCATCGGACGCGAGCGACGGCAAACGAACGGCCACGAACGGCCCGGGAACGGCGGCCGCACCCAGGGATGGGGGAGGCGCTGGCGGAACCGCGCTCGGCCTGGTGGCAGTAGCGGCCATGGCGGGGGCCGCGCTCGGCGCCCTGGTGTACACCCGCAGGCGGCGGCAGGTTAGGGACGCGGGCGGGCGATGAGCGACCCAGGTGGCCGGACCGGGCTTAAGCGGGCGGTGCGTGCGCCGACCGATTCAAGTACGCCTTGTGTTCCGGTGCGTGCCGGAATTGGCGGTAGGAGGCGGCGCCAGCCGCGCGACCAGCACCCCGGGGCTTGGTGGGGTTGGGCCCTCGCCCTCGCCGTGGCGACATCGCGGACCACCAATCCGCTCGTGTTGGGCCTGCTGATCGCGACAGTCTGTCTAGTGGTGGCGCTGCGCCGGACCGATGCCCCGTGGGCGGGGGCGTTCGGCTTCTACTTGGGCCTGGCCGGAGTGATCGCGATCTGGCGCACGGCGTTTCGGATTCTCTTCGCCGGGGGCGGGCCGACGGTACTGTTCACGCTGCCGCGCCTGAGCCTGCCCGAATCGCTGAGCGGAGCATCCCTGGGCGGCCCCGTGTCCGTCGAGGCGCTGGCCTCCGGGCTATATGGCGGCCTTCAGCTGGGAACCATGGTGGTGTGTGTCGGCGCCGCAAGCGCACTCGCCAATCCGAAGCGGCTGCTGGCGGCCATGCCGGGGGCACTGTACGAGTTGGGGACGATCCTGGTGGTCGCCGTGTCGGTGTTTCCGCAGCTGGCCGAATCGGTCCGGCGCGTTAGCCGGGCGCGCTCACTGCGGTCCGCCCCCGGTGGGTGGCACCAGGTGTTGCGACGTGTCCTCCTGCCCGTGCTGGTGGACGCCCTTGACCGATCCATCGAACTGGCGGCGGCGATGGATGCGCGCGGCTACGGCCGGCGGGCAGGCGAATCGGCGGCGCGGCGGCGCACCACCGCAGCGATCCTCGTGACCGGAGTGCTGGCCCTGAGCGTCAGCGCATACTGCCTCCTCGACGCTGCGGGAACGCCGGCCGCAATCGCGGTTCCGTTGCTGGTGGCGGGCCTAGTGGTGGCCGCCATCGGGCTCCGGCTGGCCGGACAGCGGGTGGCACGCACCAGGTACCGCCCAGACCGGTGGACGGCAACGGAATGGGCCACCGTGGGTACCGGGGCCGTGGCCGCCGTGGGATTGATGTGGGCGTTCGGGGGCGATCCGGCGCTCGCTTTCCCCACTCCGGCGCCCGGGGTGTGGCCAGTGGTAACGCCGGCCGTGGTAGCCGCCGCAGGGTTCGCTGGTTTGGCCGGCGTGGTCAGCCCGCCGCCGCTGCTGGGGGCGGAAAATGGGATGTGACGCGCATTTGGCGTGCCGCGGGACGCGTGGGGGCGTGGGAAGGTCTGGGTGCTGCGCGAACCGCAAGCGCCCAAAGAACTGCGGGTGCCGCGCGAGGTGCGGGTGCCGCGCGAGGTGCGGGTGCCTTGCGAGGTGCGGGTCCTGGGGTACGCGTGGGTGCCGGGGTATGCGTGGGTGCTGCGCGAACCGCAAGCGCCCAAAGAACCGCGAGTGCCGTGTCACCGGGGGCGCCCATGATCCGGTTTGAGCACGTCAGCGTTCGGTACACCGGGGCTGATCGACCCACGTTGACGAACGTCGATTTGCACATACCCGAAGGGGAGTTCGCGTTGGTCACCGGGCGGACCGGGGCCGGCAAATCGACCCTGCTGGGGGCGGCCACTGGGCATGTGCCGCATTTCACGGGCGGGCAGTTGGCCGGCCGGGTGCTGGTGGCCGGGCGCGATACCCGCGGTCACAGGCCCCGCGACCTGGCGGACGCCGTGGGAGTGGTGCGACAGGATCCGTTGGCGGGTTTCGTAGCGGACACCGTTGAAGCCGAGTTGGCTTATGGGATGGAGCAGCTCGGCGTGCCACCGCGCACCATGCGTACCCGGGTTGAGGCGACGCTCGACTTGCTGGGCATCGCTGACCTGCGTGGGCGCGCGTTGCGGAGCCTATCGGGTGGCCAAGCACAGCGTGTCGCGATCGGGTCGGTGTTGGCGGCGGGCGCACGTGTGCTGGTCTTGGACGAGCCGACCAGTGCTCTCGATCCGACATCGGCCGAGGAGGTTTTGGCGGCGCTTCTGCGCCTGGTCCACGATTCGGGTGTCACCGTATTGGTGGCCGAGCACCGTTTGGAGCGCGTACTCGCCCTCGCCGACCGTCTAATCGTGGTCGATGACGGCGGCCGAGTTCGCGCTGGCACCCCACCTGCGATGATGCGAACCGCCCCGCTAGCGCCGCCGGTAGTGGAACTCGGGCGGTTGCTGGGCTGGGAGCCGCTGCCCCTGTCGGTGCGCCATGCCCCGCGCGCCGCGACCGAAACGTAAGAGGCCAGCCGGGTAGCCGCGCGGGCATCGCGCCCGCCCCGATTCGCCGCGCCCCCGGGTGCGATTGGGTTGGAGGCGCGGGGAATCGAGGTCGATTACGGTTCGATCCGAGCGGTGCGCGGCGTCGATCTTGCCCTACCCGCAGGCCAAGTCACGGTGTTGATGGGACGCAACGG
>JAIRXV010000210.1 GCA_031268115.1 Bifidobacteriaceae bacterium | reverse complement strand
CGCCGATTACGAAGGTTGGGCGCTGGGATTCCTGCGCGAAGGACTGCTCCAGGCCACCGCATCGGTGAATGTGGACGGTGACGTGATTGTGGGGCGAGGAATCCCCGAAGACTGGATGTCAGTGTCGAAGGCACCGATCGAATGGAAGAACATCGCGATCAACGACGGCCGCCACCTCGACAGTCTGCGGCTCAACGCCACAGACGCGCGGACCATCGAACTCACCCTGACCGGCGACAACGCCAGTGGAGATATCACCCTGAACCTCCCGCTGCTCAAGGAGAACATCGAGGGGGCGTCCGCGGGCGTGGTGGACAACGCCAAGGGCACCGTGACCGTCCCGGGTAACACCAAGAGTCTCACCGTCACGCTGCAGCGCGATATCCGCGAGTTCTCCACCTTGGAGCGGCCCACGGTGACGAGTCTGGCAGGGACAGGGAGCGGCGGGCTCTCCCTCACGTGGGACCCTGTGCAAGGAGCCGAACACTACGTGGTCACTGTGACCGCAGGCGGCGAATCCAGCGAATACGTCGTGGCCAATGGGGCATCGTTCACGCTTCCCGCCGTCATTCCCACGCTGTCCTACAGCCTTGTGGTCAAAGCGGTGGGCAGCGGACTGGAAAGCGAAAACTCGGTGACATCATCGATCACCTTGCCGCTCCCCGAGGCGACAACAGGTGGTGAATTGTCCATCACGACCTCGAATCCAGCGGTCGGGGCCGCCAACCCGGTCAACTTGACTGCCTTGGGTACAACGGACTGGATCAAGACCGGTCTGGAGCCCCGAATCCTTGAGAATTACCCCTACCTGAATCGCAAGAGCGGGGTGGAGCCGGCGATCCAGCGCTACTTGGTCAACGAGAATCCCGGCGACCTGTTGATGCAAATCAACGCGCAAATGTATTTCGAGTGGACCGACGGTGTGGAACCGCAAACCGGAAGCGGTGCCAACTATTCGACCCAGTTCGGCTCAGCTCACGGCAGGGCATTTGAACAGAGCACCCGGTCCTGGATCATGACGGCCCCCGGCGGGGATCCGGAAGGAAATGTGTTGACCATCTACACCGGTGCGTGGCAAGCGTCCCAACGCATCGACGTGTATCTCAGCGACAACTCCGCGCCCTTCCAAACCTATGAGTTCACGGTGGCGGCGCCCGATGAGAACAAGAAGATCGACATCGAATACACGGTTCCCCCCGGAGTGGAAGTGATTGTCGTGGGGACCGTGACGGGAAAGACCAACAACAGCGGCAACATCTGGATTCCTGCGGCGACTTTGACCGGCGACGTGATTCCGCCGCCGGTCAGCGTCCCGGATGAGGCGGATAAGTCCACGTTGGGCGCGTTGGCAGAGGAAATCCAAGCGCTGGACGAAGCGGCCTATTCGCCGAATAGTTGGGCCGTCCTGAATGCGGCGCTGGAGCATGCCGAAGGCGTCCTCGCCGATGGCGACGCATCCCAGGAAGAGGTGGACCGCGCGGCCGTGCGCCTTGTGGTCGCCTTGGTCGGGCTCATCCCCACCCGCGCGGAGGCGCCGGTGAGTACCGGTGCGCTGGGCGGCATTGTCGCGGTGATCCAGGCCCGGGCGCTGGCTGAAAGCAACTACACCCCAAGCTCGTGGGGACCGTTCGCCGCCGCGTTGGCGGCGGCCCAGGCCTTCTTGAAGGCCGATGCCGATCCCACGCAGATGCAGATCGACTCGGCTTTGGCGATCCTAGTTGGCGCCTTCGCCGGCCTGACCGCGGTGCCGCCGGCCGTCATCGTCGATAAGTCAGTGCTGACGAGCCTGATCAGCCAGATTCCCTCCTTGGATGAGGAGCTTTACTCCCCGCCGAGCTGGGTCGCCGTGGCCAGTGCGCTAGAGGCGGCCATTGGGGTCGCAGCCGATCCGGACGCCACCCAAGTGGCGGTAGACGCCGCCACGGCGCGGCTGACCATCGCGTTGGCGGGCCTGATTCCGACCCAACAGGAGCCCGGGCTGGCCGGAGCGCGCGCCGTGCTCGCGCGTTTGATCACGGACGCGGCGCTCCTAGATTCATCCGCGTACACGCCCGCAACGTGGGCGGCGTTTGCCGCGGCCCTGTCCAGCGCCATCGAGGCCGTGGCGGTCGGAGAGAGCGTTGAGGAACTGTATTCGGCTACGAGCGCGCTCGGATCGGCCATCGCCAGGCTCGCCTTTCGAGAAGTCGAGCCCCCTGAAGAGCCGGAGGTGCCCGCGATTCATGCCGATGGGCTGGATCGCGTGGCCGAGGCCGCTTCGGTGCTGACGAAGGCCGCCTACACCGAAACCAGCTGGGCGCTGGTGGCCGAAGCGCTCGCCCACGCCCGGCGCGTCTTGGCGGAGCCGTCGCCATCCCAGGGCCGTATCGATGCCGCAGCGGAGTGGCTGACCAGCGCAATCACCCTGCTGGTGGCCCAGGACCCGCGCCGCGATCAAGCCCCTGGGGACACCCCAGCGGACGCCCCCGCGGACCGTGACGGTGACGGTGACGGAACCGGGCCAGGCGCCGGCGTCGATACCCGAACTGCGGCCCCTGACACCACCGCGATGCAGGCGCTGCTGAAAGGCCTGATCGGGGATTCGGCCCTATTCGATCCGGCGAAGTACACCGCCGATTCGTGGCAGGCCCACGCCCAAGCGTTGGCGGCGGCCAAGATGGTCTCGGTCAACCCCTCAGCAACCCCATCTGAGATCGGCGCGGCCTTCGCGGCGCTAACCAAGGCCATGATCGCCTTGGCTCCGGCGCCCGAAACAACGGTGCGGGACACACCGATCCCCGCGCCAACAGCGATCAAGGTCAAGACCGCCCAAACGGCCGTTGCGCTGGTGAAAGGCAAGTCGGTGACCGTAGCGGCGGGCGCCTACACCTCGACGGGCACGAAGGTTGGGGCGACCTGGACGTCATCGAACATGAAGGTGGCGACGGTCACGGCATCGGGCAAGATCACCGCCAAGAAGGCGGGCAAAGCCACCATCTCGGTGACGGCCGCGGGCGGCAAGAAGGCGACCATCCGCGTCACCGTCCTCAAGGCCAAGGCAGCCAAATCCAAGGTCGCCAAGGTCGCCCTTTCCGGAGCCCCGCGGACGATGGCGGTGGGGCAAGTCTCGTGGATCGGCGCGAAGTACGCCCCTGCTCGGGCGACCTCGGTGAGGGTGGCGTACGCGTCATCGAATCCCGGCGTCGCCGCCATCGACAAGGCCGGTCGGCTGGTTGCTAAGGCTCCAGGCAAGGCCGTTCTGACCGTCAAGGCGGGTGGAAAAACCGCCAAGACCACGGTAACCGTGAGCGCGGCGCCGTAAGGGGCTCAGCGGCGCGGGGCCAGGCGGGTGGTGGGCAAAACCCAAGGTCAGGCCTACCACCCGCTACCTCGCCGCCATCGTCCAGGGGTTGGGGCCGGAACTGAAGAAAGAGAAAGAAAGCCAATGATGAATTCACCGCAACTACACCATTTCAGGGCCGATGGCGTTTCGCTGGTCCTCGACGCCACGCCGCCGGCCATTCCCCGCGTCATCCACTGGGGAGCCGATCTCGGGGAGGTGAGCGAGGCGCAGCTCTTGGGCCTGTGGGCCGCCACCCGTTGCCTGCCCGGCGCCAACGCCCTCGAGGACGAGCCCTTGGCCTTGGGGGTGCTGCCCGAGAATGGGCGCTCGTGGGTGGGCACGCCGGGGTTGGCCGGGCACCGCGAGGGCCGCGACTTCTCACCGCTGTTCACCGCATCCGGGGTGCGGGCCACCGTTCTTGCGGATGGGACACAGCGTTTGACCTGCACCGCCGCCGATGCCGACGCCGAGATTGGCTTGGAAGCGACAGTGGAACTCTTGGTAACCGGGCTGGTCCGCTTATGCGCCACGGTCACAAACGAGGGGGTAACGCC
The DNA here is from genome assembly GCA_031268115.1 of Bifidobacteriaceae bacterium. Lineage (GTDB taxonomy): Bacteria > Actinomycetota > Actinomycetes > Actinomycetales > WQXJ01 > JAIRRT01. The sequence continues at coordinate 178 of JAIRXV010000210.1, read as the reverse complement.
GTACACCGTCGATGGGCTCACCCTGGCCCTGCCTATCCCTTTGCGCGCCAGCGAGATCGTGGACTTCGGCGGCCGGTGGGGCCACGAGCGCACACCGCAACGGCGCCGGTTTGGCGAAGGCACGCACCTCCGCGAAGGTCGCCACGGGCGCACTGGGCACGATGCGACCCTGCTGCTG
>JAIRXV010000181.1 GCA_031268115.1 Bifidobacteriaceae bacterium | reverse complement strand
ATTGGTCGGTTTCCGAACGCAACTGCTGTGCGTACTGGTCCGCTTGGCTTCGGGTCTGCTGGGCGTATTGATCCGCGGAGGAACGGCGTTCGGAGGCCTCGGCTTCCGAGGTCGAACGCTGCTCGGCGATCTCCCGTTGAGCAGCCGCGCGAGTTTGGGCCGCGTATTCCTCAGCGGCCGCCCGCAGCGAGGACGCTTCCTGTTCGGTGGCCAAACGCAGAGCTGAAGTGTCGGCATCGGCGGAGGCACGAAGCTGGGTGGCGTACTGCTCGGCGTCCTCTCGCTGCTGTGCCACTTCGATGGCCACGCTCGCCCGCGCCTCGGACGCGTCACGCTCAGCCGACACCCGCAACTCGGTTGTTTCCCGTTCGACGGTCGCCGTCTGTGCGGCGATCTCCCGCTCCAAGGCGGCCCGGCGCTCGGCCTCTTCGGTCGCCAACTGGCTAACGATGCGCGCCGCTTCGCGATCGGCGGACGAGATGAGTTCCTCGGCGCGGCGCGATGCGTTGGTGAGTTCGGCCTCCGCCTCGGCGGAGGCCGCGGTGTGAATCTCCTCGGCCTCGCGCTGGGCCGCCGCCCGCAACTCCAGAACTTGGTTCTCGACTTGGCCCCTCATCTGGTCCGTCTCGAGCTTCGTTCGGGCCTGAAGGGCTGCCGCCTGGGATTTTGCTTGGTTGAGCACGTCCTGGGACTGCTCTTCCGCGGAACGCATGAGCTGTTCGATGCGGGTGCCGAGGCCCGAGTAGCTCGGTCTTTCGACCTCCGCCATCTGGCGGCGCGCCTCGGCTAGCTCGTTGGTGAGACCGGCGACTCGTGAGTCGAGTTCTTGGACTCGACTCCTGGCCTGCTCCAACGAGACCTCAATACTCGCAACGTGGTGGTCCACAGCTGCGCGGTCGTAACCGCGCACGGCCGTGGGGAAATCACGATCTGCCACAACAAACCTCCGAACGATGGGAGCGGGTGGAGTTGGGACGGCTCCCGCCCCTGGAACACAGCCGCAGGACAGCCTAGTGCCTGCGACGGCCGAAGAGTAGCGGGATTGCCCACATTGCGGGCAAGAAAATCAGATCTTCCGGTGTCGGCGCCGCTCCTGGCCCGACATTCAGTATTCTGGCCGAGTCTCGGGGGGGAAGGACCATATTGAGGATTACGCGGTTGGCCGCGCCCGGCGTGCTCGGCCTGGGTGTGTGCGCCATCGTGCTCGCGGCCCTTTCCGCCACGGTGTGGCGCCCCGCCGATACCGTGACCGCGAGTGTCACGGCGGGTCCAAGCGGACGAGTCCTGGCCACCGTGCCTGGGCTGCTTGAGGCACAGGCCAACACCGTCGAACTGCGCGTAACCACACCCGAACGCACGCCGTTGGTGGTGGCCATCGGCCGGGACACCGACGTAGCCGCGTGGATCGGCACCACCCCCGCCACGTGGCTGACTGGCCTCACCTCGCGAACCGCATTCGCCACGGGCCCATCCGCCGATGGCGGCGCGACAGCAGGCGAGCCCGCCCCACCTGGGGTGGCTAAGGCCTCGGATCTGTGGCTCGCCTCGAAGGTGATCGCGGGCGAGGGGACACTGACGTGGGAACGGCACGACGGCCGATGGAGCCTCCTTGTGGCGCCAGCCGGGTCCGATGCCGCGGTGCTCGCGAGCGCAAGCGTGGCCGGGGCCACCGTGTCCCTGACGTGGCCGCAAACCCCCGCCACGCCTTTCCTGGTTCCTGGGCTCGCCTTGGGATCGGTGCTGTTGGCGGTTGGCGCGGCCTTGAGCGTATGGCGACATCGCGGGCGGGGGGCGCCAAGCAAGCGGCCACGCCGCCCGGGCGAGGGGCAGGACGCGAGCGGCCCAGGCGCGATACCGGCGCCGCCAACAGGTCCTGGGTCGCCGGCGGCGGCGGAAAGATCTGGCGGGCCTGAGGCGCCGTGGCCACCCGGGATGGCGACTCCGGCGGGAGTGCCCGTTGCGGCTGGAGGACAGGATGGGGAGGCAGTGCCCGGCGCGGCGCCGGGTGCGGGCCAGGCTTCGGTCGCGGCGAACGGTGAGGTTGAGGCGCAAACGTCAGCGGCGGCATCGGCGGCATCTGTGGGCGAGGCCCTAGAACCCGCGTCTGGTTCCGGGTTCCCGGGGCCGGACCGCATTGGGGTGCCCTCGGCGGACGAATTCGGGGCGCTCGACGCGCCGTCCAGGCCACGCGGGTCGGACCGGCCCGTGGTGAGGCTGTCCCGCGAAGAAGAGACCCCCGCTGAGATCACCCAGGAGATGTCCGTGGAGGCCATCCTGGCCGCCGTTGAAGCGGGAAGAGCCGCGGGCCTGACCCGCCGCCAGATCCGCGAGGCCGAAGCGGTCGCCGCGGCCTCGCGGGGCCCTCGGCCCCGTTCAGGTGGGCAGGAGGACCCGCCGCCCGAATTGTTGCCGCGTTCAGTCGGGCTGGAACCTGGTCTACCATCCGTGCCTTTGCCCTCCGGGCAGCTCGCCCCGTTCGAGGCCCGCCCGGACAGGCAGACCGGCGGCGGTGCCAACCTGTCCGGCGAGGAGTTGGTCGATGCCGATGGGCGTTGGGCCTCCCCCCTGGCGCCCACCACCCCCGCGATGGCCGAACTAGATCCGGACCTGAACCATTACCCTCCCGACGCGCGGCCCGTGCCCGTCTCATCCGAAGACCTGGGTAGTGCCGGACCTCCGCCGGCAGTTGCGCTGCCGACATCATGGACATCCAGCTCACGGGCGGGCGCCCCGCCGCCAAGTGGCGCGCAAGACGCCATCGCTCGGGCCCGAGGATTCTTGGCGTCTCTGCCCGGTTGGGAGCCTCGGCGCCCCGCGCCTCCCGCGCCTCGCATCATGGGCGCCCACGCTAGGCCCACCGAGCCGGACCTGATCCCAGAGGGTGAAGACATAGACCGCGCGGGGCGCCATGCCGACCCAGAGGGGAGTGAATCGTGACCTGTCTCCCGGCCAGCCGTCCGCCCGCGGTCGCGGCCGCCCGTCCGGCACGGGTCCTAGCCGCGGCGGGACTGGCCTTTGCGTTGATCGCGGGCTGCGCCGCGCCCGCGCCAGAGCTTCAGCCCGACCCACCGCCGGCGGTCCCGCCGCCCGCCGTCCTGGAAGAGCAAACGGCTCGCGTGCTGGGCGGCGTCAGCGAAACCATCGTTGCCGCGACGAATGCCGGGTCGGTCGATGGGCTGGGCCGGATCGCCGGCGTGGCCAGCGAAATGCGCACCGCCGAGTTTGCCATGCACGCCGCCGATCCCGAGCAGGCCGACTTGGAACCGCTCGGAGGGGAGTTCGCCGGGACGATGATTCCCGCAACCAGCATCTGGCCGCGCTCCCTCATCGCCGTGACCGTCCCGAGCGATTCCGGCGCCCAATACCTCTACCTCGTGACCCAGACCGACCCCCGCACGCCCTATGCGCTAACCGCCTGGGTTCGCCTCCTCGCCGGAGTGACCCTCCCGGAAACCGCTCCCGCCGATGTCGGAAGCCTCACGGTCGCAATGGACGCCGCAGATGGCCTGACCATCTCACCGGGCGCGGCCCTGGCGGCCTACGCCGAGGTCAAAGACGCCCCAGGTTCGCCTAACTCGGCCCTTTTCGCCGGCACCGATCCGGCGCGGGACGCATGGACTGCCTTGGTCGAAAGGTGGGGTTCCGCTTTGGCGCCGATTGATGGCACCGTCCGTCCGTCATCGTCCACAAATGCGGCGGAAGCCTATGCTCTTGCAACCGCCGATGGCGGAGCGATTGCCGTGGGGGTCATAAGATCTTCGCTGACTTTGGAGATCCCAGGCGACACCGAAGGGCAGAGTTTCTCACTCGCGCCCTATTTCGGGGCGCTTGGGGCAGACAACACGATCGTGACCAAGGCGGCGACCATCGAGTTCGTTCAACCCGTGGCGCTGGCTATACCGGCCGCCGGCTCCGAGGCGCCGGTATCGGTACTAGGGGTGTCGCAGGTGCCGGTCTCCGCGAGGACGGCGGTGAAGACACCATCATCCTAGCTGCCGCGTTTCAGCAGGTCAGAGCTACGCTCTTCCCCGCTGACGCGGTCGGACGCCGGTTATTCACTGGCGCCCTAGGCCAGTCAGATCAACACAGAAAGGACGACGATGGCGCAACAGGGCCCAGCCGCACCGGGCGGCGAACGGTTCAAGGAATCCCACGTGGTGGACCTCGCGGCAGAGCCACCTGGGCCAGATAGCGGCAGCGAAGCGGCGCCGATAGCGGTGATCACCGACTCCTCGTTCCCGCAGCTCGTGGAGCAATCCAAGCAGGTACCGGTAGTGATCGACCTGTGGGCCACCTGGTGCGAGCCATGCAAGCAGTTGACGCCCGTGTTGGAGCGGTTGGCCGCGGAATACAAGGGCCGGTTCTTGCTGGCAAAGATCGACGTGGACGCATCGCCGCAGGTGGCGCAGGCGTTTGGGGTGCAGTCGGTGCCAATGGTTGCGGCGTTGATCGGCGGCCAGGCGGTGCCGCTGTTCGTCGGGGTGCAACGGGCCGATCAGATCAGGACCCTTTTGGATGAGGTACTCAAGGTGGCCGCCTCCCAGGGTGTGACAGGGACGGTAGCGGTCCGCTCCGCCGATGACGGCCCTCCCCAACCGCCGCCCCTGCCGCCCCTGCACCAAAAGGGTGTGGATGCGATTGAGGCCGGCGATCTGGCTGGAGCAGCGGATGCGTATCGCCAGGCGTTGGCGCAGAACCCGAGCGACCAGGACGCGAAGGCGGCGCTGGAAAGCGTTGAGCTGATGCGGCGCGTGGACGGGGTCGATTTCGATGCCGTGTTCGCCGCTGCCACCACCGATCCCGGTTCGGTCGACAAGGCACTCGCCGCAGCGGATGTCGAGGTTGCCTCGTCCGCTCCACAAGCGGCTTTCGATCGCCTTCTCCCCTTGGTGCGAGTCAATCGCGGGGATGAGCGGGAGAGGTTGAGGGCGCGTCTGGTCGAATACTTCGACATCGTTGGGGCAGACGATCCTGCCGTGGCGGTGGCCCGGCGGTCGCTCGCGGCGGCCCTCTACTAGGTGTCCTTTGCGTTCGGGATGCGCACGCTTGAGCTGACTTTCCAAGATGGAAAGTGGCACACGGCATGATGGCCCGAGGCGAAGTGTCGATAGGTGGCAGGTCAGCGATTGGGCGGTGACCGCGCCGGTTGGGCAGGGCGGGGCCCGGCACATCCGATACACGGCAGCTAGTCTTTGGGCCGGTGGTGTCTTCGCTACCGACTTGGGGCCGATGGCGAACAGGCGCTGCATGTCGGTTGGTTGCGCAGGTGCGTGTACGGGTCCACAGCAGATCGGTCTTGGTGGGCTTGGAGGTTGTTGCCCTGACAGTCCATCGCGGACCGCGCCGGTTCGGGTCAGTGGGGGCGGACCGGCCGGTCGCGTTCGAGTCGGTCGCTGCGGGTCGCATCGATAGAGTCATTGGTCAATAGTGGACTGTGCGCGCTCACATCGATAGAGGTTTCGGCTACTAGGATCGCCCGATTGGCGTGTTTCGGCTCACTCTATTGACCAATAGCTCTATCGCGATGCGGCC
>JAIRXV010000163.1 GCA_031268115.1 Bifidobacteriaceae bacterium | reverse complement strand
CGCCGACCGGCACCAGCCTTCCCGCTGACACTTAGGTAATACGCCCGGCCCTCCCAAAAACGGCATCCCACCAGCGTGAACGTCAACCACCGCACCACTAAGAGGGAAAGTCAGGCTAGGACGTGCTCAAGCGCAACACCCCAGCGATGCGCCCCGCCGTGTGGTGTCGAAGATGCCGCCGGTTGAGCCGATCTTCCGCTGCAGAAAAAGGGGGCGCACGGCTTGACGGTCCAAAGCGAAACCTCAACCGTCAGAAGGTCTCCCAGCTCCCGGCGGCTTCGATGCTGGACTGCGAGTATGAGAGGTAGGATATTTCATACAACGTCCGTTCGCAGACAGTAGGGAGTCAACGATGCGTCACTTTGGAGCGGGTGAAGGCTGGAGCCACGGCCTTCCGTTCGGACCGGGTCAGGTGCTCGGCACAACCATAGTCTCGGAGCGCGGCCAGGCAGTCATTCCCGCCGAGGCCCGCAAAGCGTTGGGCATCGCCGGCGGGGACCGGTTTGTCGTGTTCGGCCACCGCCAAGGCGGTGCCCTGGTATTGGTCAAGGCCGAGACATTCACCCAGTTCAGCGAGTTTTTCCTGGCCAAGGCGAGCAAACTGAACCAGATGACCGAAGCCTGGCTGGACGGCCTCGAAGACACGGGTCCGGCCCAGGCAGACAGCGCCGGACCCGCCGAGGCCGACGCTCCGAAACCCGCGCCTGAGGCATGAAGCATCCAGCCCAGATGACCGGGCCCGCACGCTACCGACGCATAATGCGCATGGCCGCGCGGTTCGCTTGGCAATTGTGGTGGCTGAGCCACACGCGGCGGCTGCGCACCCGGGCGAGGCACGAGGCGATGCGAGACCGCCTCTATACCGCTCAAGCCCAAGCCTTCACGCGGACCGCGATGGAAATGGGCGGGCTGATCATCAAGCTCGGCCAGCACATTTCGGTGCGCGTCGATATGCTGCCCGCCGCGTACACCAGGGAATTGGCGAAACTGCAGGATTCTGTCGCGCCGGTACCCGTGTCCGCCGTCCAAGCGGTGATCGAGGACCAGCTCGGCCTGCCGGTGGCGCAGGCCTTTCCTGTGTTCGAGGCCGACCCAATCGCCGCCGCTTCCCTAGGCCAGGTTCACGGGGCCGAACTGCCCGGCGGCATACCAGTGGCAGTCAAGGTGCTACGTCCCGGCATTGAGGACCTGATCGAAACAGACCTTCGGGCCCTGCGCGATATCCTGGTCCTGCTGGACCGTTGGACGGCAGTCCACAACTACGTGGATGTAAACCTCTTCTACTCCGAGTTCCACGAAACGTTGATGGCCGAACTCGACATGGAACGCGAGGGCGCCAACGCCGAACGTTTCCAAAAGGCATTCTTAATGGATCCAACGGTTGACATTCCTCGGATTTACTGGGAGAGGACTTCGCGTCGCGTGCTGACCATGGAACGCATGCAGGGCATTAAGATCAACGAGGTGGATCGGCTCGATGCCGCCGGGATCGACCGGCCGTCCCTTGCTCGAAATCTCATTCGGCTTTATGTCCAGATGATCCTTCAGGATGGCTTCTTTCACGCCGATCCTCACCCTGGAAACATACTCGTCAGCGCCGGTGGCATGATTCAGCTGCTCGATTTCGGGATGGTTGGCCGGATTTCCGATCGAATGCGGTCAGATGCCGGTGATTTGGCGGCCGCCGTGGTCGGCAACGATCCCGCCACGGCGGTGCGGCTACTCACGAGGATGGGTTTCTTGCGACCGGACGCCGATACCGATGTGCTGATCTCCGCTTTGCGTCCCATGCTCGACACCGTGCTCGGGTTCGCGCCTTCCCACGCCCAAGCCCGGGCGCTGGCGCCGGAAACGCTGGAGGACCTGCGCGAGTTCATGTTCTCCCAGCCCTTCCAACTGCCCGGGAACGTGACCTTCCTCGGCAAGGCTCTCATCACGGTGGTCGGTGTGTCTCTCCAGTTGGACCCTCAGCTTCAACTGATCGAAGAACTCGCTCCCATGGTCTCCGGGACCGGAGGTGGGATCGCTTTCGAGCAGCTTCGTGCTCTCCTCGGGTCGGTGTTGCCCACGGTTCGCAACCTGTCCGATGTCGTCGCGAAGGCCAACAGAGGAGAACTCACCGTACGTTTGACTCGGGCCCAGGAGGCACGGCTGACCCGAGAGGGCTCGCGGCAGACGGACCGATTGGCCAGAACGATTATCGGCACTGGGATGGCGTTGGCGGGGGGTCAAATGTTGGGATCGGGTGTGCCGCCGGCGGTGGCCTGGGGGCTGATGGGGCTGGGTTCTCTCATCGCGGTGCCTCAGGCGGCGCCGCGCGCGAGGCGCCGGCGCCGCCGCTGAGATCCCATTGCCGTACAGCCCAGTACAGACTCGGTCACCTGGGAGAGCGGGGCCTGGACCAGCTGAGACACAACAGCCATCACCCGGGGCGGTGGTATTGCCAAGAGGGTGTGAGTCTCTTGTGTGTCGTTGAAGCGTTTGGGCTTGTTGTCCGCTTAGGCTTAGAGAGATACACTCTAAGC
>JAIRXV010000125.1 GCA_031268115.1 Bifidobacteriaceae bacterium | reverse complement strand
GGCCGCCACGTTGGCCTCGTAAATGTCCATCTGCGGCAGCACCAACGCCGCCTGCAGATCGGTCAGCCGATAATTGTGGCCGGCCAGTTCGTAACTGTATCGGGCACGCATTCCTTGGTTGCGAAGCACCCGCAAACGATCCGCCAGAACGTCATCGTCCGTGGTGATCATCCCGCCTTCACCCGTGGTGAGATTCTTAGTGCCGTAGAACGAGAAACAACCGACCCCAAACGACCCCGCCGCTTTGCCGCCAAAGGTGGCGCCGTGGGCCTGCGCGGCATCTTCCACCAGCCGGAGGCCACGGCTCTTGGCCAACTGGACGATGGCGTCCATCGCCGCCGCTTGACCGTACAGATGAACGGGCATCAACACCCTGGTACGGTCCGTCGTGGACGCGGCCAGCGCGGCCGGGTCCACCATGAAACCGTCCTCTTCGATGTCCGCGAACGCGGCCGTGGCTCCCGCCTCCAAGATCGCGTTGAGGGTGGCAACGAACGTGAAGGGGCTGGTCAGAACTTCATCCCCGGGCTGAAGATCCAGCGCTTGGACTGACGCCACCAGAGCTGACGTGCCGCTGTTGACGGCGATGGCGTGGGCGGTCCCCACTAGATCGGCGAAACGCCGCTCGAACTCGGCGACTACGCCGCCCTGTGCCAGGCGGCCCGAGCGGATGACCGCAACGGCGGCTTCGATGGAACGCTCATCGAGCACAACGGAGGAAATAGGAATCACTGGATTGACCTTCTTGAGAATAGCTGCCGAAGTCGGCGCCAGGCTACCAGACGGGCCCCGCCGGGGCCGTTGGGTTTGCTTCGGTGCGCCCTTCAGTCGCGTCCACGCCGGCGCGCGGCGGCGGCGAGGACCAGCACCAAGCCGGCGACCAATGCCACCGCGCCGCCGATGAGGACGGGCAAGGCGTTGGCCGGCAGGCCCGTTGAGGGGTGGGTCCCGCCACCCTGGGACGGGCCTCGCGACTTGTCTTGACCCGGGTCCTTCGGTGTCGAAGACGGCTGCGCCTTGACGTTGAACCGGGCGATGACGGCCTGACCGGACAGTGGGCCGGTGGCCTCGACGCGGTGCTCGCCAATGTCGAACCCGTCCGTCACGGGGAAGGCGAAGACGGCCGCACCGTCGGAATCTGCCACAACCATGCCGAGGCTCAACGGTGTGGAGTACGCAGTGGCTTGGATCTCTTCGCCGGGCTGGAAGTTGACGGCGCGGGCGGTCTGGGTTTCCCCGTGGCTGAGATCGGGCCGGTCGACTAGCACCTTGGGCAGCCCTATACGCCACGTTGTGCGTTTGGAAACACCGCCCGAGGGGCTGGTTTGGACGACAGTCACCATGGTGCCTTCGCTTAGCGCCGGGCTCGGCGTGAGGCTCCACGTGCCATCGGGTCCGACGGTCGTGACGCCCACCGGCTGACCTGCTTCGGTGGTGACGGTCACGGTCGCGCCCGGATCGCCGGTGCCGGTCAGTTGCGAACCGTCCGAGGGTTTGACAACGGGCGGGGCCGGCGTGGCGATGAACTGCACCTGATCGCTGGACGATGCCGCCGCACCGGCCAACGTGAACCTCACCGTCGCCAAACCGGCCGCGCTGGAGGTGAGCCGGGCCGCGTAGGTGCCGTCGCCGCGGTCAGTCATCTTGCCAGGCGTGCCGTTCAGGTTGGACCACTTGGCGCCCTCCAGATCGATGACCAGGCGAACGTCGAGTCCTGCCGCGGCCTTGCCGATCAGGCCGCCATCGGCGTCCATCATCGTGACCAGCGCGGTGGTGACACCGCCTAGAGTGGCGGCCGGGTTGGTCGCGTCACCGCCGATAAGCACGGTCCGTGGGTCTTGGACCACCACCTTGGAGGTGGTAAGCGAGGCGGGGCGGGCAACGAATGAGGCCCGCGTGTTGGCGCCGCCGCCGGGCGGCACGGCCTGGTCCCCCACGCGCACGGAGATGGCCTTCACCCCTGGGACCGTCGCGACGATGCTGGCCACGTACCGTCCGTCGAAGGGGTCGGAGTTCGGGTCGATTGGCGCGAATCGTCCGATGCGCACGCGATCGGCGGGCGAGGCGGCGCCAGATAGAGCTTCCGCCATGGCGGGCACGCCGTTGCCGAGGGTATCGCGTAAGGTCACCGCGATTTGGTGGGAGGCGACGCCATCGGCCACTTTGTCGCCTTCGGAGACTGAGAACTCAGACGCGGCCGCATCCCACACACCGGGATCGAACCGCAGAACAAGATGGTCGGCGGGAGACGACCCGCCGGCCGCGGTGGAGGTCACGGCCGGGACATCGATCCATTGCCCGCCGGCCCCTTCGGCGCGGGCTGCGACCAGGGTCCGCCCTGCGACATCGGACACGATCCGCAGGCGAGCCACACCGTCCGGCCCGGTGAGCGCCGTCAAGGGGTCCCCGGTGAGCGCGGTCCCACCGCCGGACAGGCGGAACTCGATGTTCAGGTCGGGGATCGGGTTGTGCGCTGGGCTCCCGTCGAATGCGGCGGCGGTCACCGTATGCACGCCGGCCGGGTCTTGCCCGCCCACGGCCTTGGATTCGCCGTCGGTTCCGGTGAGCGAGCTGACGGCCGGATCCATCTCGCGCAAGGCGGTGAAAAGAACCGTCAGATCGCCGGATCCGGGCAGTTGGACTCCGTTCGAGCCTCCCCCTACCCCGACGATGGCGGCAAACACCGTGAACAGGCCCGCACGATCAGAGGTGAAGTCCATGGAAGCGCTGCCCGTTCCATTGGTGCGCATGTCGATGTAGGTCACGCCCGGGATCGGTTCGAGGGCCGTACCGACCGCGTCTTCGACCCAGAACCGGACCACCTGATTCGCTACGGCGTTGCCGCGCGCATCCGCGACCGTCGCGGTGGCTGTCGCGACACTCATGACGGCCTGCTGCGGTGGGGACACGTCTAGTCGAGACGGCGCCTGAGCGGCGGGGCCGGTCGCGAAATAGGTGGTGGCGTTGCCGCTGGGTTGTTGCAGGCCGATGGCGGTACCCGGCGTTCCAGCGGTGGTCAGGCTGACCGCGAAGGCCCCTGCCACCTGCGATGTCACCGCCGAGCGGTAGATGCCGGGCTGGGAGAGTTCTTCGACGAACGCGCCGAATACCGGGCCCGGCTTGTCCGTGCCGGGCACAAGAAGGGCCGCGGCGTCGGCCCCGGCGATGCCGGTTCCGGCGGGATCGGCCAGGAACACGGTCAGGGTTTGGGCGTCGATGCCGTTGGCGATCTTGCTGGCGTCGGCCGTGACCGTGTACCAAGATCGGTCGGTGTTCGCCGCTCCGATGTGGAACTCGGCCGCGACCTCGCCCGATCCGGTGGGGACGATCTGGGTCGAGCCATCCGGGTCGGCGACGAGCGCGTGGATCTGGTAGGTGCCGGGCGTGCGCGCGGTGAATGTGAGCTCCGCGATTCCGCGTTCGTCCGTCTGGGCGGTGCCGTTCCACGCGGGCGCGGCGATCTCAGGGACCGCCGCGAAGACAACCGTGGCACCTTGGATCGGGTTGCCGTTGGCGTCGGCGGCCGTGGCGCGCACGGTGTGGTACTCGGCCGCAACCAGTTTGGACCCCGCGGTGAGGGCTTCGAGCTTGGAAGTGGCGGCGTCCGTGGGGCCCGGAACGAACCGAGCGATGGCGTTGGCCGTCCCGGCGCTGAGCGGCTGGGTCCCGCCCAGCGAGACGGCAACCGTGCGGCTCACCGCCTGGGTGGAGGTTATGGCCGCCACGTACACCCCCGGATTGGCCGTGGCGTCGAACGCGGCGAAGGCACCGATGGCGAACGGCAACGCCGATGCCGCCAGCAAGGCCGCCTGCCCCGGCACGCCGTTGCCGTGGGCGTCCCGCAATGTGACGGTGACCTGGTGGTACTCGGTGGGGTCGGCGCCGGCGACGCGAACGCCATCGGACACCTCGAAGCCCGACCGGGAGGCGACGGGCGTGCCGGCGTCGAACTGAACCCAGGTGGGTGAGCCCACCGCGGCGGGGAGGGGATCTCCAACCCGAATCTCGATGTCGTAGGTCGCCGCCATAGTTGAGGCGATGGTCGCGGAGTAATCGCCGGGAACGCCGGGAACGGCGAGGAATCCGCTCACCGTGGGCGGCCCACCCGTGGCGGACCCTCGCTTGGTCAGTGTCGCCCCGATGAAGTCCTGCGCGTCTTGGACGCCGTCACCGTCGGCATCGCGCAGGTGGACGGTGAGGGTGTGGGTGTCTTGGCCATCGGCTTTGCGTCCACCGGCGGTCACTTCATAGGCGGAATTGGAAGGAGCTACAGCGGATGTTGCGAACACGAGGTCCACCCAAGGGGGGGTCGCGACCGGGGTTGCGCCCACTGTCGCGGTTAGACGGGCGGTGCCTGGAGCCGTGGAGGTCACGGTAACCGAGGCGGTCCCAGCGCCGTCCACTTCGATGGGCGCGGACGTAGACAGCGCCGCTCCGGCCAGGCCGGCGATCTCGAAGCGGACGGTCAAGGGCTGATCGGTGAGACCCCGCAACGTCACCGGATTGCCGAAACGATCGCGTACGGCGACGGTCGCGCGATGGGGATCGTCCGAGTTGCCGACCAGCTTGTGCTGCGCGGTCGCGGTCAGCGTGGTCCGGGTCCAGTCGATGTCGGTAGCGGCGAAGGTCACCGAAAGCGCGCCAGAGTTCTTGGGTTGAGGTGCGCTCGGCGCTGCTCCAAGCGCCGCGAACACGGTGTATTGGCCGGCGGTCTGGCTGGTGAAGTCCACCCGCGCGATGCCGTCCGCGTCCGAAGCGGGACTCGCGCCCAGGGGTTCGGGTGTCGTGGCTGGCACGGTCCAAAATGCCACGGGCTGGCCCTGGACTGGGTTGCCATCGACGTCGAGCACCTGGACCTGCGCCCAATGGGAATCGTCGCCAGCGCGAACGGTCCCCGCAGAGACGGTCAGCGTCGATGCGCCCGGCGATGGGTTCCCGGCCACGAACACGGCGGCTCGGTTGCCCGCCGGCGAAGCGGGTTCGCCGTCGAATCGCACCGACACGACGTGGGATCCCGCCTTGCGGGATGTCACTCGCGCCTCATAGTGCCCATCGACCCAGGTAAATGGGCTAACGGCGATGGCCTCGCCATCGGCCTGGAGGTCCTCGGCGACGGTCGTCAAGGCGTTGTCGAATTGATCGACCACGGTGACGCTGAGCGTTTGGAAGGAGGTGCCATCGGCCTTCACCCCGGCGTTCTGGGACACTTCGAAGCTCACCTTGGCGCCCGCTCCGGGTACGAACGCGACTGTGGCGTCATCGGGCAGGCCGCTGGCGGCGGCACCGACCGGCACGCCGGCCGCGCTGACACCCACGCGCTTTACCCCTGCCTTGGTGGAGACGACATCGGCCAGGTAGGTCGCGGGATGCAAAGGATCGGGGTCGGCCCGCCAGTTGACCACCTGGGCATCCGGAGTGGCCGTACCGGCGAGTTGGGCCGCCGGATCCTCTAGGTCCACGGGAGCCGAGTTGGCGTCGCGCAACGTCACCGACACGGTGTGGCTTTCGAGGCCTGCGATCCGATCGCCGTCCGAGACCGTGTAGTAGGAGTTCTCCGCGTCTACGACTTCGGGCACGAACCCAAGCGCCAAAGCGGCCGGCACCCCAGGCGAGGCCAGGATTGGGCGCCCGGACGTCAAATCGCCCAGGCTGGCGGTCACTCGCGCAGACCCCACCTCGGTGGAGACGATGTGGACGACGCACTGGCCGGCAGAATCGGCGGTCGTGGTCACGGTCTTGCCATCGCCGGAGATAAGCCCGGCCGGCTGAACGAACACGGCTCGGCCGAGGCTGCCGATGTCGAATACCACGGGCTCACCCGCAACGGGGTTGGCGAACTGATCGCGCACGGTGACGGTCGCCGTGTGGAACGCCGAGCCGTTGGCCAGGCGTGCCTCGCCGGTGGTACCCGTCAAGGTCGATGCCGTGGCCGAAGGTTCGCCGTGGCCAAAGACGATGTTCTTAGGCGATCCGGCCGCCGGCTCGACTCCCCCGAGGGATCCGGAGGCCGAGAACGTGCCCGCCGCCTCGGAAGTCACCGTGAGGCTGGCCACACCGGCCTCACCGGTCACAACGGTGTCCCCCGCGGCGCCCAGCGCCGGGCTCAAGGCCGGATCGGTGCGGAACACAACCGCCTGTCCGGGCACCGGGTTGCCGTTCGGCGTGCAATCCCGCACGGCCACTCGAAGCTCGTACGCGCCGCGCCCCACTTTCACCTCTGAGTCGCCTGGCGCCGGCTTGGGCGTGACCGTGAACGTCGACGCCGCCGCGCAAGCATCGCCGGCCACGAACACCGCTTGGCGGTTGCGTGTGCCGGGGTTGAGTGCCACAGGCGCCTCGTCGCCTACGCGCGCGGTCGCGGCCATCGCGAACGTCCCCGCCGTCAGCGAAGTTAGATCGGCGGCGTAAGTCCCGGCCTTGGTGGAGACGAACGGGCTCACCTCGACCGAATGCGGATCGAGGGTGTCTAAGGCAGCAAGGTTCAAACCGGCCACACCGTTGCCGGCCGCATCGCGAACCACGGCCGTCAACGTGTGGGCGGCCACGCCATCGGCGACCCGGGCCGGCGGAGCGACACTCACCTCGAAGTAAGAGTCAGCGGCACTGATAGGGCCCGCTTCGAAGGCAACCGATGTTCTGGGTGGGCTCAACTTCGGATCGGGCTGAACCGCACCAGTGAGGGTGTGGAGGACGGCGATGTCGAAGGTGGCCGCATAAGTCGAAGTCAACTCGGCCGTATAGCTGCCGGGCTGCCCGGGCACCGCGGTCGGATGCGCCGGAACGGTCCACCCGCTCCCGGCCGGGCGCGGATCGGAGGTGGCGGTCGGGGTTGCGCTCACCGTCAAGTTGGCCGCCTCGCCCACCACCGGACTGCCGTTCTCATCGAACAGCTTGACCTGAATCTGGTGGGCTTGGACGCCATCGGCCACCTTGAACCCGGTGGACAGCTCATACCAGGACTCCGCCGACGACGTGGAGTTAGCGGCCCAAACCCATTCCAAAGAGGCGGGCGTGGCGGTGGGCGAACCGTTGGTCACGTCCATCCCGTCCACCGTGGCGGTGAGCAGCGTGCTACCCAATTCCCAGTTGCCGGTGTAGCGGACCTCGGCGTTGCCGTCCGCATCGGTTAGAAGGCTCGCGGTGTAGCCGTCGGCCAACTGCCCGATCGGGGTTGCCCCGGCCGGATCGGCCAGCTCGAAGCTCACCGTGCGGCCCGAAAGGTTGTTGCCGAATTCGTCCTTCGCGTTCACCTTGGCCCAGTGGTAATGCTCGGTATCCGAAGCGACCGCACCGGTTGAACCCGTCAGAATCGTTGTGTCCGCGCTGAGGGCGCCCGCCGTGAATTCGACATCGATGAGGCCGGAGTCCTCCACAGCTTGGTTCGGTGCGCCCCCGCCGATGAAAAGCTCCGCTAAGACGGTGTATACGTTCGCGACCTCAGTGCTGAGTGTCGCGTGGGCAACGCCATCGATCCCCGATTGGACACGCAAGAACGGCAGCGTCCCGCCATCTGGGTTGATCGCGTCAACCGGGTCGGTGGACACCTGAACAAACTGGTAGGGCACGGGATTGTCTTGGGCATCGAACACGAGGACTTCGACGGGAATCTCCCCGCCAACCGGGACGGACGTTTCGAGTACGCGAACCCGGGACCGTCCGGCATCGGCCGGTCCGGCCACAAACCGCGCCACGTCGCGGCCGGGCGCGGTGACCTGAACCGGTCCCTCCGCCGCGCTGACCGTGACCGTGAACCGACCCGCTTTCACGGACGCGATACGGGCAATGTACGTTCCGACGGGGGCGCCGGGTTTGGCGATGAACTGCTGGAATCCGCTGGCAGCGGCGTCGATGTCGACGAACTGCGCGCCGACCCCTTCGACGATGGCTCCTTCCAACGCGTCCGCGCGACCGGCCACGCCGACACCCTCCGCGCTGGAGACCCACACCTCGACCTCTTGATAGTGGTCGGGATTCCCGTCCGCCACCACTGCGGTTCCCTGCGAGACCTCGAAGTGGGACAGACCCAAATCTGCGGGCGCATCCACGAATTCGACCACGGCCCCGGAACCGTTCACCGGCACGTCCACGTTGCCGGCGCCGATCACGGTGGCACTGACCGAGTATTGCCCAGCGGCATCCGCCGTCAAATCGAGCCGGGCCTTGCCTTGCCGATCTGCCAGAACGGTCCAGTTGCCGCCTGCCCAAACGCGAGCGCCGGGGACGGCAAACGTCACGGCGGCGCCGGGAACCGCGTTGCCTTTGGCATCCAGCACGGCAACCTCAGCGGTATGGAACTGGCTGGCGACGTAGCGCGACCCGCTCGACACGATCTTCAACGCCGAGTTACCGGCGGGCGCACCCGCCTGGAACCGAGCGGTCGCATTGAAAGTCCCGTGGCCGATGGCGCCACCCCTGTCCCCAGTGAGGTTGACGGCCACGGCAAACTGACCCGCTACGGCGGAACGAATCTGCGCCGTGTAGACGCCGCTTCCGCTTTGCCCGCCGTCGAAGCCCGAGACTGTCCCTGGCGGTGCCAACCCCTCCAAATCGCTGGCCCGGCCCGGCACCTCGTTGCCCTGACCGTCGCGCAAGACGACCCGGACTTCCACGGTCTCAGCGTCATCGGCCTCGACCGGCCCCGGATCGACCGCGAACACCGACTGGGCGCGGTCCACGGGCCCCGGAACCCAAGTCAACGTGCCATCGCTGCCCGAAGCTGGGGCAACGGCCCCGTTGACATCGACCGTCACGTCCATGACATCGGCGACAGTGGAAGTCAGCAACGCCGTGTACACGCCAGGTGCCTCCGCGACTGGCGCGAAACCGTCCGGCCCCAGCGCCGCCGCGCCCTTGGCGCCGGCCACCGTCACATCGATCGACTGGGCCAGTCCGGGGGCGACGACATCCGCGCCGCCAACATCGCGCACATGGACCCACAGCCGGTGGGCGCCGGCCGAAGTCTCCGACCCATCCGCGATGCGGGTTCCCGTGGAAGTCCAATACTCGGATTTGGACGCGCTGATCGTAGACGCCGCGAAGCGCAGAGGCACGCTCGCCGGGCTGGCAACGACATTCGTTCCCAGCACGGTCACACCGACCACGGCCGTTCCGGCCGCGGTCGCGGCGACAGGGATGACGGCTGAGCCGTCCGCTTCGGTGACGAGTTCGCCATCGGCCGGTGTCATGGCCGCCTGCGGCAGCCCCGACAACTCGAAACGCACCGTCTGACCCGGCACCGGGTTGGCGAACTCATCGCGCAGGGTCACACGGACCCGGTGGGCGGTGGCGTTGATGTACATGGTTTCGGCGCTCAGCCGCTCCAGCTCGGCCGCCGCGACTGCGCCGACCGTGAAGTCGACCGGACGCGGGCTACCCGTCACTCTCGGCTCGTCGTTCAACATCAAAGTGGCGTGGACATCGTGGGACCGAACCGCCTCAGAGGTCACCA